>CANGSN010000099.1 GCA_947455805.1 Planctomycetota bacterium | reverse complement strand
TGGCGCTGGTGCTGGCCGGGCGCCCGGGCGACCTCGGCGGCGGGCCGACGCAGCCGACGATCACCGTGCTGCGGCAGACGGCCGCGCGGCAGTTCGCGGCGCCGAGTGCCCAGGACACGTATTCGCCGCCGACCGAGCCGATCGGCCGGAGCCTCGCCGCCGACCTCGACGGCGTGCCGCCGATCGAGCTGCTGGTGGCGATGCGCGACGAGCCGCAGCTGCTGTCGCTCGGTCTGCTGCGCATAAGCAGCAGCGGTGTCGAGCCGATCCTCGAGGCGATCGAAGGTGGCGCCGAGTCGCCGAAGCAGATCCGGGCGGCGCTGTTCGGCACCGCGTTCCCGGCGACGGCGACGGCTGGCGAAGCGAAGGCGGTGTTCCTCGTGCACGAGACCGAGGTCGACTCCGTGCGCGAGAAGCGGCTGTCGACGCGCCTCGTCGCCGCCGCCGCCGAAACGCCCGTGCTGTTGCTGCTGCCGCCCGACGCCGGCGCCCGCATCGAGGATCCGGTTCAGGGTCTGGTCGGCGGCGACTTCCACGCCATCAGCGTCGCCGGCGGCGGGGCCGTGCGCGACCTCGCGGTGGCGCGCCCGGCCGATCCGGCGGCCAATCTCGACGAAGCGATCCTGCTGGTCGCCAACGACGGCTTCGGCGGCTTCCCGCGGCGCGGCCAGAGCATGGTGCACCCGGGCATGCTCGGTGCTTCGTTGACGTTGCTGCCGTCGCCGAACGGTGCCGTCGACGGGCTGCTGTTCGCCGATGCCGCGTCGCGGATCGGCTGCTGGCGGCACGACGAAGGTGGGGCGGAGGAGCAGGCACCGACGAGCCTGACGACGCCGTTGCGGCTGGTCGGTGGCGAGCCCGAGCTGGCGGCGGCGGCGCTGCTGCCCTCGTCGCGGTTCGCGGTCGCCGACGTCGACGGCGACGGCGTGCTCGACCTGACGGCCTTGCTGCACTTCGACGTCGGCTCCGGCACGGTGGCGCGCCTCGCGCTGCTGCGCGGCGTGGCGAACGCCGCCGTCGAACAGTTCCCGTTCCACCTGCCGAGCGAGCTGGTGCCGGTGCCGGCGAACGCGTCCGGCTTCGTGCTCGGCGACTTCGCCGCCGCCGGTGCTGGCGCCGCGGCGACTCTCGAGCTGGCGTTGGCGGTGCCATTCGCCGGCGCTTCCGGCCTCGACGGCAACCACGTGCGCTTCTACCGCCGCAGCGCCGGACCCACGCCGGCCGACGATCGGTTCGTACCGGCCGCGGTCGCCGCGGGGCCGCAGGTGCTGCTCGCCGGCAGCAACCCGACCGAACTCGCCGCGGCCGACTTCGACCGCGACGGGCGCGTCGACCTGCTGGTCGCCTGCCGCGGCGACACCTCGCTCCGGCTGTTCCGCAACACCTCGGCGGTCGGCTCCGACGGCGCGGTCGCCGTCGGCGACTTCGCCGAAGCGCTCGGCTCGCCGCTGCCGGCCGCGGTCGGCGTGCCGACGCGGTTGCTGCTCGCGGACGTCAACGGCGACGGCAGCGACGACGTCGTCGCCGCGGTCGAGTTCATCGCCGGCAGCGGCGTGCGCTCGACCTCGGTCGCCAGCTACCTCGGTTCCGGCGCCGGCGAGTTCACCGGCCCGCGCTTCGCCTCGCCGCAGCGCCTCGGCGATCGCGACAGCCACCTGTCGCTCGACGTCGGCGACTGGAACCGCGACGGCGTGCCCGACCTGTTCCTCGGCTGGGCGACCAGCGGCGACGCCGACATCAACCTGCGCGTGCTGTTCGGCGGCACGCGCTGAACGTCCCCCGCGGAACGGTGCCGCGCCGCGACCGCTCGCTGGCGATGGCGCGCGCGCGCCCTATCGTGCCGCGGCCATGAGCCTCTCGTCCGTCGCCAACCAAGCCACCGGTTCGTCCCTGCCGCCCCTCAACATCGCCATGGTGGGCCACGCCTTCATGGGCCGCGCCCACGGCAACGCCTACCGCCAGGCCAACCGCTTCTTCGACCTGCCGCGCGCCGTGGTGCCGTACGTCGTCGTCGGCCGCGACCAGGAACGCGCCGAGGCCGCGGCGCAGAAGCTCGGCTTCCTGCGCGCGACCACCGACCTCGACGCGGTGCTCGCCGATCCCGACGTGCACGTCGTCGACGTGGCCACGCCGAACGACAGCCACCACGCGATCGCGATGGCCGCGCTGCGGGCGAAGAAGCACGTGCTGTGCGAGAAGCCGCTGGCGATGACGTTGGCGCAGGCGAAGGAGATGGCGGCGCTGGCGAAGAAGCAGAAGGTGCGCGTCGGCCTGTGGCACAACTACCGCCGGGCTCCGGCGGTGGCGCAGGCGGCGAAGATGATCGCGCGCGGCGACCTCGGCGCGATCCGGCAGGTGCGCGCCGTCTACCTGCAGGATTGGCTCGCCGACGCGTCGGTGCCCGCGAGCTGGCGCACCAGCAGGAAGGCGTGCGGCAGTGGCGCCCACGGCGATCTGAACGCGCACCTCGTCGACCTGACGCGCGCGCTGACCGGCCTGCAGTTCGAGTCGGTGTGCGGCGTGCAGCAGACGTTCACCAGGCAGCGCCCCGACGGCCGCGGTGGCATGGCCAAGGTCGACGTCGACGATGCGTTCCTGTTCCTGGCGCGCTTCCAGGGCGGCGCCATCGGCAGCTACGAGGCGACGCGCGTGGCCCAGGGCCGGAAGAACCACAACTGCCTCGAGATCAGCGGCGAGAAGGGTTCGATCCGCTGGAACCTCGAACGCATGAACGAACTCGAGGTGTTCCTCGTCGACGAGCCGCGCGACGCGCAGGGCTTCCGCACGGTGATCTGCATGGACTCGGTACACCCGTACGCGGCGAACTGGTGGCCGGACGGGCACATCGTCGGCTACGAGCACACGTTCGTGCACCACGTCGCCGACTTCGTGCGGGCGCTGCACGACGGCAGCGCGTTCGCGCCGAACTTCGACGACGGCGTCGCCGTGCAGGCGGTGCTCGACGCGGCGCTGCAGTCGGCGAAGGACGGCGGCTTCGTCAAGGTGCCTCGCTGAGCTCGCGCGGCCCACACAAGGATTCGCATTCCCCTGGTGACGTCATGATGAAAGGTCCCGGCATCTTCCTCGCCCAGTTCATGTCCGATCAGGCTCCGCTGCATCGCTTCGACACCGCGTGCCGTTGGGCGGCGGGCCTCGACTATGCCGGCGTGCAGGTGCCGTCGTGGGACCCGCGCTGCCTCGACCTGAAGAAGGCCGCCGCCAGCAAGGCCTACTGCGACGACCTGCGCGCCACCGCCGCCGCCGCCGGCGTGCAGATCAGCGAACTCAGCACGCACCTGCAGGGCCAACTGGTCGCCGTGCATCCGGCCTACACGTCGATGTTCCAGGTGTTCGCGCCGCCGGAGGTGAACACCGCCGAGGCGATGTGCCGCTACGGCACCGAGCAGGTGAAGCTGTGCCTGCAGGCGAGCAAGCACCTCGGCTTGACGGCGATGCCGACGTTCAGCGGCGCCTTGATGTGGCACACGGTCTATCCGTGGCCGCAGCGCCCGGCGGGATTGGTGGAGGAGGGCTTCAAGGAACTGGCGCGCCGCTGGCGGCCGATCCTCGACTATGCCGAGGATTGCGGTGTGGACTGCGCGTTCGAAGTGCATCCCGGCGAGGACCTGCACGATGGCGCGTCGTACGAGGCGTTCCTCGACCACGTCGACGACCATGCGCGCGCGTGCCTGCTGTACGACCCGAGCCACTTCGTGCTGCAGCAGCTCGACTACCTGGAATACATCGAGCTCTATCACGAGCGCATCAAGTGCTTCCACGTGAAGGACGCCGAGTTCCGGCCGAACGGGCGCACGGGGGTGTACGGCGGCTACCAGAACTGGCAGAACCGGGCTGGGCGGTTCCGTTCGACGGGCGACGGTCAGGTCGACTTCACTTCGATCTTCAGCCTGCTGACGAAGTACGGATATGAGGGCTGGGCGACGATCGAGTGGGAGTGCTGCTTCAAGGACAGCCAGCAGGGTGCCGAGGAAGGGGCGCCGTTCATTGCGAAGCACATGATCCGGCCGCCGGCGCGTGCGTTCGACGACTTCGCGGGGGGCAAGGTGGATCGCTCGGCGGTGCGGCGGGCGCTCGGTCTCGAGTAGGGGACAGGGCGCCCACCGACGCGCAGCTCTTCTGCCTGCGCCGATTGGCGTGCCGACGGTCGGCGCGCCGGTGAGGGCTCGGCCGCCGACGTTCCCGGGTCGCGAAGAGTTGCCGGGCGAACGCCTCTGCGGCTGGTCCGGGTGTCGGCGCCCCAGCGTCGTCTTCCTACCGGCGCCGCCGATCGATGGCGGCATCACCAGGAGGTGAATGTCGCAGCATGGTGCTTGCTCGGCAAGTGGAGCGACTCTATATGTGCGCAATCAAAAGACATCATGGCAGCGAAACGTAGTCGAGTCGGGCGGACTGGGGCTGACGCTCGCCTCGGCAGCGGAGCCACGGCAAGTCGCGGCGGTGGCGCGCCCGGTGGAGAGGCCAACCAGCTGCTGCCATTCCGTTCTGGGCGCGGTGGTGCCCGCAAAGGTGCCGGTCGCAAGCCGAAGATCGCCGGCCGGCCCGGCGTCGATCACCGGGAGCGAGCCCCGCTCGCGAAGCGATTCCCGGTTCATGTGACCATCAAGCTGCGCAGCGGTCTGCCGCGCTTGCGCAGCAAGCGCGAGTACGCCGCCCTGCGCGCGGCGTTCGTGGCCGGCTGCCAACGCAACCTCGCCGGCACCTTCCGCCTCTGCCACTACGCAGTCCTGAACGATCACCTGCACCTGCTCTGCGAAGCCGAATCCCGCACCGCCATCTCCCGCGGCCTCCAAGGCCTGCTGATCCGCATCGCCAGGGCGCTCAACAAGCTGTGGGCGCGCCGCGGCCGTGTGTTCGCCGATCGCTACCACGACCACATCCTGAAGTCGCCGCGTGAGGTGCGGAACGCGCTGCGCTACCTGTTCGGCAACGGCAGGAAGCACGCCGCCGAGGGCCGCGAGGTGCACGTCGCGCAGGCGATCGACACGTTCAGTTCCGCGCCATGGTTCGGCGGCTTCCGCGAACGGATCACCGTGCTCGGCATCGAGGCCGTCGTGCGACCAGTGGCCGATGCGCGCACGTGGTTGCTCGTCGAGGGCTGGTTGCGGCACGGGCGGCTGAGCGTGCACGAGGTGCCGAGCACCGCCTGATCGTGCTGCCGCGCTCGCGCCTACAGCGCCTTCTCGTGCACCGACTGCACCGCGCGCCCCGACGGGTCGACGATGTTCTTCAGGCTCGGATCCCACTCGAGTGCCGTCGCCGTCGAGCACGCCACCGACGGGCCGCCCGGCACGCACTGCGCCGCCCAGGGCTGCGGGAAGTGGCGCTCGAAGATCGTGCGATAGAAGTAGGCCTCCTTCGTCGCCGGCGTGTTGTGCGGGAAGCGGAACTTCGCGTTGGCGAAGTCGGCGTCGCTGACGGCCTTGTTCGCGTGCGCCTTCAGCGAGTCGATCCACGAGTAGCCGACGCCGTCGCTGAACTGCTCCTTCTGCCGCCACAGGATCGCGTCCGGCAGGTAGCCGGCGAACGCTTCGCGCAGGAACTGCTTCTCGATACGACCGCGCTGCTTGCCCGACAGCTTGACCTCGGGGTTCAGCGTCATCGCCACGTCGACGAACGTCCGGTCGAGGAACGGCACGCGCGCTTCGACGCCCCACGCCGCCATCGACTTGTTCGCCCGCAGGCAGTCGTAGAGGTGCAGCTTGTCGAGCTTGCGCACCGTCTCCTCGTGCAGCGCCTCGGCCGACGGCGCCTTGTGGAAGTAGAGGTAGCCGCCGAACAGTTCGTCGCTGCCTTCGCCGCTGAGCACCATCTTGATGCCCATCGCGCGGATGCGCCGCGCCATCAGGTACATCGGCGTCGACGCGCGGATCGACGTCACGTCGTAGGTCTCGATGTGGAAGATCACGTCGCTGAGCGCGTCGAGCCCTTCCTGCACCGTGAACTGGAATTCGTGGTGCACGGTGCCGAGGTGGGCGGCGACGTCGCGTGCGGCCTTCAGGTCGGGCGACTCCTTCAACCCGACCGAGAAGCTGTGCAGCTGCGGCCACCACGCTTCCGACTTGCCTTCGTCCTCGACGCGGCGCGCCGCGTACTTCTTGGCGATCGCCGCGACCAGCGACGAGTCGAGGCCGCCGGACAGCAGCACGCCGTACGGCACGTCGCTCATCATGTGCGAGCGCACCGAGTGTTCGAACGCCGCCCGCAGCGCCTGGCGGTCGCTGGCACCGTTCTTCACCGCCGCGTAGTCGCGCCATCGTGGCCGGTAGTAGCGCGTCGGCTGCTCGTCGCCCGACATCCACCAGTGGCCCGGCGGGAACTCCTGCGCCTGCGTGCAGACCGGCGCCAGCGCCTTCAGCTCGCTGGCGACATAGAGATTGCCGTGTGCGTCGCGGCCCCAGTAGAGCGGCACGATGCCGATCGGGTCGCGACCGATCAGCCAGCGGCGCTTCTGTTCGTCCCACAGCACGAACGCGAACATGCCCTCGAGCTCGTTGAGGAAGTCGGCCCCGCGTTCGCGGTAGAGCGGCAGGATGATCTCGCAGTCGCTGTGCGTGGCGAACGCGTAGGTCGCCTCACGCGGGGCGCGCAGCGTGCGGTGGTTGTAGATCTCGCCGTTGACCGCCAGCACCTGCATGCCGTCCGGCGACAGCAGCGGCTGCGCGCCGGAGTCGACGCCGACGATGGCCAGGCGCTCGTGCACCAAGATCGCGCGGTCGTTGGCCCAGACGCCGGACCAGTCGGGGCCGCGATGGCGCATGCGGCGGGACAGTTCGAGGGCCTGGCTGCGCAGGGCCACGGGATCGGAACGCAGGTCGAGGATGGCGAGGATCGAGCACATTCGCGGGCGAGTGTCGCCGGGCCGGACGGGGCGATGCCACCGGATTCTCACGGCGGCCGGCGACGCGGTAGCATGCGCGGCTCGCCGATGAAGTCCGCACGCACCAAGGTCGCTCCAACGCCCGCCCCGTCGCCGTCGCCGTCGACTGGTTCGCAAGCGGGCTTGCAAGCGGGGGGGCAGCCGGCGGCCCAGTCGCCTGCCCAGCCGGGGGGCCAGTCGGCGGCGGGCTGGCCTGTGCCGCGCCCAGGCCCAGCGTGGCTCGTGCACGTGCCGACGCTGCTGGCGCTGCTGTGCTTCCTGCCGCTGACGACGCTGCGCGTGCAGCAGAACGCGCACCTGTTCTGGACGTTCGTCGCCGTGCCGGGGGCGCTGCTGCTGTGGCGGCTCGGCCTGCTGGTCGCCGGGCGCACGCTCGCGGTCGAGACGCTGCCGCCGATCAAGCAGCACTACGTGCAGGCGAGCGTGCAGATCTGCCTCTACCTGTTCTGGGGCTACCACTGGCAGGTCGACGGTGTGCGGCCGATCTACGCGCAGGCGCCGCTGATCCTGGTGCAGTTCGCGTTCCTCTACGCGTTCGACGCGTTGCTGGCGTGGTCGCGCGGGCGGCCGTGGCGCCTCGCTTCGGGCCCGACGCCGATCGTGCTGAGCACGAACCTGTTCATCTGGTTCCGCGACGACTGGTTCGCGTGGCAGTTCGCGATGCTCAGCCTCGGTCTGCTCGGCAAGGAGTTCCTGAAGTGGACGAAGGACGGCCGCCGCACGCACGTGTTCAACCCGTCCGGCTTCGGCCTCGCGTGCACGGCGACGGTGCTGATCGCGACCGGCAGCAGCGACCTGACCTGGGTCAAGGAACTGGCGACGACGATCGAGGTGCCGGGCATCTACCTGTTCCTGTTCGGTCTCGGCATGGTCGTGCAGTGGTTCTTCCGCGTGACGCTGATGACGTTCGCGGCGGCGCTGGCGATGGTCGCCGTCAACCTGCTCTACACGTGGTGGACCGGCGTCTACCTGTTCGCCAGCACCAACCTGCCGGCGGCGGCGTTCCTCGGCCTGCACCTCTTGATGACCGATCCGTCGACGTCGCCGCGCAGCAACGTCGGCCGCACGCTGTTCGGGCTCGGCTACGGCCTCGGCTACATCGTCGTCTTCGAAGCGCTCGGCTGGCTCGGCGCGCCCGAGCTCTACGCGAAGCTGTATCCGGTGCCGATCCTGAACTGCTGCGTGCAGTGGCTCGATCGCATGGCGCGGAGCGGCGCGCTCGGCCGGCTGAACGCACGTTGGGAAGCGGGCTCGCCGGTGCGCACCAACCGCGTGCACATGGCGGCGTGGGCGGCGACGTTCGCCGTGCTGCTGGCGACGGGCTACGTCTACGGGCTCGATCGCACCCCGCATCCCGGCGACTCGATCGCCTTCTGGAAGCAGGCGCAGGTGGAAGGGCGCCACGACGCGGCGCGCAAGCTGGTGATGGTCGCCGGTTCGCACGCCGCCGCCGGCCACGAAGGCGACGCCTACAACGAACTCGGCATCCTCAGCATCGGCGGCGAGGTCGACGCCGAGGACGAGAAGACGCGCATCAAGTCGGCGGCGGACTGGTTCGGCCGCGGCATGGCGCGCGGCAGCGAGGCTGCGCACGAGAACATGCTGATGCTGGGCCTGTATCGCGGCAGCCGCCGTTCCGACGCAGAGTTCGGCGCGGCGCTACAGAACGTGCTCGGGCGCGCCCAGCGCGGTGGCCGCGCCGCGCAGCTGGTCGGGCTCGTGTTCGAGACCGGCGGCGGCGTTCCGGTCGACGCCGGCAAGGCGCTGGCTGCCTACCGGCTGGCGAAGGACGATCCGTGGGCGATGCGCGGCATCGTGCGGCTCGGCCTCGCCGGCGGCGCCGTGCTCGACCTCGCCCCGTATGCGGCGGCGATGCGCGCGGCCGCCGAAGCGGCGGACGGCGAGTGCTGCTACTACCTCGCGTGCATGCTGCAGCTCGGCCGCGGCGTCGCGAAGGACGAGGCCGAAGCGAAGCGCTGGTTGCTGCGCGCGGTCGAACTCGGCTACGCGCCGGCGGTCGCCGTCTACGAGAAGGACGGCAAGACCGGCGTGGTGCGCTACCAGGCGCCGCCGCGCAAGCAGCTGGGCGCCCCGCCGTGGTCGACCGCGTTCCCGGTGTCGACGCCTGCTGGCGTCGCCCGCGGCGGTTCCTGA
>CANGSN010000098.1 GCA_947455805.1 Planctomycetota bacterium | reverse complement strand
CCCGCAGTTCGCGCACTTCGTCGGCGTCGAGGAACAACTGCTCGCGCACTTCCGCCAGCGGCAGCTTCGACGCCAGCGCGATCGTCACCGGCGCCCGCGACGTGTCGGCGTCGGTCTTGCTGGCCAGCACGCTGCCGCCGGCGGTCACGCGGCCGAGCTTGCCGACGGCGTCGACGATCTCGGCGACGCTGCAGCCCTTGGCGAGCGCGATGCGCGGCAGCACCAGGTCGAGCTCGAACAGCCACTCGTCGGCTGTGACCTCGGTCGCAGCGGCCGGGGCGTGCGCGGCAGCGGCCGCGTTCGCATCGAGGAACCCCTGCAGGCGCTGCAGCTGGTCGTCGATCGGCATCTGGTTGCTCTCCTGCACGTGCTCGACGAGGCCACGCAGGCTGTCGGTGGCGGCGAGCAGCGCGTCGACGAGCTCCGCCGACGTCTCCAGACGGTCCTTGCGGACGAGGTCGAGCACGCTCTCGAGGGCGTGCGACAACTTGTTGATGTGGTCGAAGCCGAGGAAGCCGGCGACCCCCTTCACCGAGTGCACGGCGCGGAAGACGCGGTTGACCCGATCGCCGCCGTCGTCGGACTCCGACTCGAGGCTCAACAGGTCGGACTCGACGTGCGCCAAGTGTTCGCGCGACTCCGTGACGAAGTCGTTGACCAGTTCCTGCAAGCCGGGGTCTTCCTGAGCCATTTTGCGCCTCGCGACCCCACGGCGGAGTGGTTGCGTGCCCACGCAACCGGATTCCATGGGGAGTCCGGGCGATATCGCGCGTTCGGGCCACCGGACCTGAGGGGACGACGCATTTCTGCGTCGCCGGCCGTGCCAACGACGTGCGGCACCGTGCAGGACCGGGACTCGCGCGCCGGACGGGATGTCGCAGCATGCGACAGTGCCGGGGCACGCGGCGGCTCCGTGCACGGGTCGACCGTCAGAGGACGCAGCAGCGGGGCGCCGGGCCCCGCCGGCGTCAGCGCAGGCTGCCGCTGCCGGCCACGCGGCGCGCGAGCATCTCGCGCATCATCGCCTTGCGCAGCGACGCCTCGGCAAGGAGAAACTCGGTGCTGACGCGGTCGAGGCCAGCCAGCTTCTGGCGCGCACGGGCCTCGGCGGCCTTGACGCGCTCGAGGTCGATCTCGTGCACGAACTCACCGGCCTCGCAGACCAGCGTCAGCACGTTGTCGTGGACCTGGGCGAAGCCGTCGCTGACGAACAGCTCGTTCTTCTTGCCGTCGAGCTCGGTGATCTCGGCGGCGCCGGCGGTCGAGATCGCAGTCATCAGCGGCGCGTGGTTCGGCAGGATGCCGTAGCCGCCGTCGACGCCCTGGAAGCGGACGCCCGCGACCTTGCGATCGACGATCGTGCGGTCCGGAGTGACGATCCTGAGGTGCAGTTCGGCCATGGGTGTCGGTTTCGTTCAGGGCGCGACGGGGGTTGGCACGGCGGGCCGCGGGGATCCGCGGCTCACTTCGCGCCGCGGGCGACGGCCTCTTCGATCGAGCCGACCATGTAGAAGGCCGACTCCGGCAGGCCGTCGTGCTTGCCCTCGAGGATCTCCTTGAAGGAGCGGACGGTGTCCTCGCGCTTGACGAACTTGCCCGGCGTGCCGGTGAACGCCTCGGCGACGAAGAACGGCTGCGACAGGAAGCGCTGGATGCGGCGGGCGCGGTGGACGACCAGCTTGTCCTCTTCGCTGAGCTCTTCGACACCCAGGATGGCGATGATGTCGCGCAGGTCCTGGTAGCGCTGCAGTGTGCGCTGCACGGCGCGCGCGACGTTGTAGTGCTCTTCGCCGACGACGCTCGGGCTGAGCATCTTCGACGTCGACTTCAGCGGGTCGACGGCCGGGTAGATGCCGAGCTCGGCGATCTGGCGCTCGAGGATGATCGTGCTGTCCAAGTGCGCGAACGTGGCCACGGGTGCTGGGTCGGTGATGTCGTCGGCCGGCACGTAGACGGCCTGCATCGAGGTGACCGAGCCCTTCTTGGTCGAGGTGATGCGCTCCTGCAGCGCACCCATCTCCGAGGCCATCGTCGGCTGGTAACCGACGGCGCTCGGCAGGCGGCCGAGCAGTGCCGACACTTCCGAGCCCGCCTGCACGAAGCGGAACACGTTGTCGACGAACAGCAGCACGTCCTTGCCTTCCTGATCGCGGAAGTACTCGGCCATCGTCAGGCCGGTCAGGGCCACGCGCAGGCGGGCGCCCGGCGGCTCGTTCATCTGGCCGAACACGAGCACGGCGTTGTCGAGCACCGAGGCCTTCTGGCCCTTGGCGTCCGTGTACTCGGCCTCGGCCATCTCGAGCCACAGGTCGTTGCCTTCGCGCGTGCGCTCGCCGACGCCGCAGAACACCGAGAAGCCGCCCTTCTCGACGGCGGTGATGCGGATCAGCTCCTGGATGAGCACCGTCTTGCCGACGCCTGCACCGCCGAAGAGGCCGATCTTGCCGCCCTTGGCGAACGGGCACAGCAGGTCGACGACCTTGATGCCGGTCTCGAAGACCTCGGTGATCGCCTGCTGGTCCTCGAACTTCGGCGCCGCGCGGTGGATCGGCAGCGTGGTCTTGGTGGCGACCGCGGTCATCGGCACGCCGGTGCGCGGGTGCGGCACGTTGACCTCGAGGGCGCGGCCGAGCACGTCGAACAGGCGGCCGCGCGTCACGTCACCGACCGGCACCGAGATCGGTGCGCCGGTGTCGTTGGCGGGCATGCCGCGGCTCATGCCGTCGGTCGACGACATGGCGACACAGCGCACCGACGAGTTGCCGAGCTGCTGCGCGACCTCGAGCACGAGGTCGATGCCCCGCTGCTTGTCGACGACGGTGATCGCGTTGTAGAGGTTCGGCACATGGCCTTCGGCGAACTGCACGTCCACCACGGGGCCGAACACCTGGAGGATCTTGCCTTGCACTTGGGTCGCGGTCGTCACGTCTTTCCTCGGGTCGAATGCTGTCAGTTGGATGCGGATGGGGCCGGGCGGGTCGCGCTCGCGATGGGCGAGACGATCAGCTGACGGCGCTGGCGCCGCCGACGATGTCGAGCAGCTCCTTGGTGATGTTCTCCTGGCGCGCGCGGTTGTAGACCTTCTTCAGGCCCTTGTTCATGCGCACCGCGGCGTCGGTCGCGCCCTTCATCGCCATGCGGCGACTGGCGTGCTCGCTGGTCAGCGACTGCAGCATGGCGTCGAAGACCACGGTCTCGAGGTAGCGCGGCAACAACCGGTTGAAGATCGTCGTCGCGTCCGGCTCCATCAGGAAGTCGAGTTCGTACTGGTCGGCCTTCGCCGCCTGCCCGACCGGGATCGACTGGATCGGCAGGAACTGCGCGTCCGTCGGCACGAACTTGATCATCGACTGGAAGCGCGTGTAGACGAGGCGCACCTGGTCGCAAGCACCGCTGGTGAACGCTTCGACCATCGCCTGGCCGACCATCTTGGCGGCGCCGAAGTCGGCCTTGTCGAGCGGCGGCTCGACGAAGAAGCGCTCGACGGCGAAGCCGCGGCGCTGCAGCCACGCATAGCCCTTCCGGCCGTAGACCCAGAACTTGATCTGCTTGCCCTGCGCCTTCAGCTCGTCGATGGTGCGGCGCAGCAGCGCCAGCACGTAGCTGTTGTAGGAGCCGCACAGGCCGCGGTCGCTGGTGATCACCAGCAGGCCGACGGTGTTGACCTCGCGCGCCTGGAACAGCGGCACTTCGCCGTCGCCGCCGACCTTGCCGGCCAGCGCTTCGATCATGTGCCGGATCTCGTCGACGTACGGGTGGAAGCTCTGCGCCTTCGCCTGCACCTTGCGCAGCTTCATCGACGCGACCATCTCCATCGCGCGGGTGATCTGCGCGATGCTGGCCACCGACTTGATGCGGCCGCGGAGTTCCTTGAGGTTCGCCATGGGTCAGCTGGGGTTTCGGTCGCAGTCGCCCGAGGAGCTCCCGGCGCATCGGCGCCGGAGTGGTCCGTCGGGCCGTTCGGTCAGGCCAGGAACTCGGCGCGGAACTTCGCGCAGATCTCGTCGCACTTCTTCTGGATGTCGTCCGTCCACTTCTTGTCGGTGCGGATCTTCTCCAGCAGGTCGGCGTGGTTGGCGCGGACGAAGGCGAGGTACTTCTTCTCGAACTCGCCGACGCGGTTCAGCGGCACGGTGTCGAGCGCACCCGACGAACCGGCGTAGAGGCTGACGATCTGCTCCTCGACCGGCACCGGCTGGAACTCCGGCTGCTTCAGCAGCTCGGTCATGCGCTGGCCGCGCGTGATCGCCTGCTGGGTCGCCTTGTCGAGGTCGCTGCCGAACTGGGCGAACGCGGCGAGCTCGCGGAACTGCGCCAGCTGGATGCGCAGACCACCCGAGATCTTCTTCATCGCGCCGATCTGCGCCGAGCCACCGACGCGCGACACCGAGATGCCGGCGTTGACGCCCGGGCGCTGGCCGGCGTTGAACAGCGACGACTCCAGGAAGATCTGGCCGTCGGTGATCGAGATCACGTTGGTCGGGATGTACGCCGACACGTCGCCTTCCTGCGTCTCGACGACCGGCAGCGCCGTCATCGAACCGCCGCCCTTCTCCTTGGAGAGCTTCGCGGCGCGCTCGAGCAGGCGGCTGTGCAGGTTGAACACGTCGCCCGGGAACGCTTCGCGGCCCGGCGGACGACGCAGCAGCAACAGCACCTGGCGATAGGCGACGGCCTGCTTGTAGAGGTCGTCGTAGGCGATGACGACGTGGCGACCTTCGTCGCGCAGGCGCTCGCCCATCGAGGCACCGGCGTAGCAGCTGAGGAACTGCATCGCCGCTTCCGCCGACGCCGGCGCCGACACCACGATCGTGTACGGCAAAGCACCGTACTTCTCGAGCTTGTCGACGACCGCCTTCACGGTCGACTGCTTCTGGCCGACGGCCACGTAGATGCAGATGACCTGGTTCGGGTTCTTCGGGTCGCCGCCGCCGGTCGACTTCTGGTTGATGAACGTGTCGACGATCAGCGCCGTCTTGCCGGTGCCGCGGTCGCCGATGATCAGCTCGCGCTGGCCGCGGCCGATCGGGATCATCGAGTCGATGGCCTTGATGCCCGTCTGCAGCGGTTCCTTGACCGGCTGGCGCTCGGGCACCGACGGCGAACGGCCTTCGATCGGACGCAGGTCGTTCGGGCCGACCTTGATCTCGCCCTTGCCGTCGACCGCGCGACCGAGCGCGTCGACGACGCGCCCGCACATCTGCAGGCCGGTCGGCACCGAGATGACGCGGCCGGTCGTGCGGACGGTGTCGCCTTCCTTGACCTTGGCGTCGCTGCCGAGCAGCACCGCGCCGACGTTGTCTTCTTCGAGGTTCAGGGCGACGCCGAGGATGCCGTTCCCGAAGTCGAGCATCTCGTTCATCATGCAGTCGTCGAGGCCGTGCACTCGGGCGGTGCCGTCACCGACCATCAGCACGGTGCCGACGCTGGACTTCTGCATGCGACCGGCGAAGCCTTCGATCTCGGACTTCAGGACGGTGGCGACTTCGGATGGTTTGAGATCCATGGTCAATCGGGCGGAAGATTCAGTTGCGGAATGTCTGGGTCAGATGCGGCGCTGTGGCCGCGTCACACCGACGCCTGCGCGAGCTTGTGCTGGAGCTGGTCCAGGGACGCACGCAGCGAGCCGTCGTAGAGCACGTTGCCGACGCGCAGGCGAACGCCACCGAGCAACTCGGCGCGCACCGCTGCGGTCAACTTGACCTTCTTGCCGCTCAAGCGGCCGGCGAGCGTGGTCAACGCTGCCAGTTCGTCGGCCGAGAGCGCGTAGGCCGACTCGGCCACGCCTTCGACCTCACCACGCTCTGCCATCAGCTGGCCGGTGAAGGCGTCGGCGATCGAGAACAGCACCTCCAGGCGGCGACGGTGCTGCAGCACGCCGACGAGGTTCTTCGTCAGCGTGTGCCGTCCGGCGACCAGCTTGTCGAGGACCGCGGTCCGCTCGACCGGGGTCACGTCGGGACTGGTCAGCAGCGCCTTCGCCGCGGGTGCGGCCAGGTTCTGCTGGATGGCGTGCAGGTCCGCGGCGACGGTGTCGACCGCGCCCTGGGCCTTGGCCGAAGCGTACACCGCCTCGGCGTAGCGCTTGGCGAGCAGGGTCATCGGCCACCCGCGTCGGCGTTGGCGACGAACTGCTGGACCAGCGGCCGGTTCTTCTGCGCGTCGACTTCCTGGCGCAGGAGCTTGCCGGTGGCGGCGATCGTCAGCTCGACGGCCATCGCCTTGATCTCCTGCAGGGCCTGGCGCTTCTCGGCGGCGATCGTGTCGCGCGCCTTCTGCAGCTCCTGCTTGGCGCGCTCGTCGGCGAGGCGCACGGCTTCGGCGGCCTGGCGCTCGGCCCGGGCCATCGCCTCTTCGACCATGCGCTTGCCGTCGGCCTGGGCCTTCTGCAGCTCGGCCTTGGCCTGCGCCATCTGCGCCTCCGCTTCCTTGCGGGCGACAGCGGCGGCGGCGATCGCGTCCTCGACCTTCTTGTCGCGTTCCTCGAGGGCCGTCGTGATCGGGCCATAGACGAACTTCCACATCACCGGCAGGGCGACGAAGAAGGCGATGAAGGTCCAGATCATCGCGCCCGGAGAGAACTCGAGGATCGAGCTCAGGGAGCGATCACCTTCGGGGAGCACGGCGGCCAGGTATGCGAACACGCGGGGCCTCGACGAACGGAGGACGGACGGAGCGGACGAACGAACACGGATCCGACGGAGCACGGCGGGAGCCGTGCGACCGTCGGTCTTCGACGGAGGCGCCTGTGCGCCTCCGCTTGGATCACTTGCCGGCCAGGATCAGGCCGATGACCGCCGCGAACAGCGCGACGCCTTCGACGAAGGCCGACAGCAGCAGCGCGTTGCCCTTGATGGCGTCAGCGGCTTCCGGCTGACGAGCGATGCCTTCGCCGGCCGAGCCACCGATGCGGCCGATGCCGAGGCCAGCGCCGAGCGCGGCCATGCCGGCCGCGAGGCCTGCACCGAGGCCCCAACCGGAGTTGGCGGCGGCGGCGAGGTTGACGGCGGCTTGTTGGGCGGCGGGATCCTGGAAGAAAGCGAGCATTGGGTTCTCCGTGACTACTTGCTGAAGGAAATGGATGCGGAAGTTCGGGGACGTCGGGCGGCAGCAACAGGAATCAGTGTTCCTGGTGCATGGCCTGCCAGAGGAAGTTGATGCTGAGGAACGTGAAGATGTAGGCCTGCAGCAGCGTGACGAAGGCCTCGATCACGTAGATGAAGATCGCGAGGCCTGCACACGGCAGCGCGGTCAGGTAGCTGGTGGCAGCGCCGCCCTGCATCTTGGTGAACAGGAAGACCAGCGCGATGGCCGAGCCGATGACCAGGTGGCCGGCGAGCATGTTCGCGAACAGACGGATGGTCAACGCGAACGGCTTGACGACGAGGCCGACCAGTTCGATCGCGAACATCATCGGCCACAGCAGCAGCGGCACGTGCGGCACGAGGCCCTTCCAGAAGCCGAGCACGCCGTTCGCCTTCATGCCCATGCCGATCATCGTCAGGAAGATGACGATGGCGAGCGCGCCGGTGACGTACGGGGTGCCGGTGGCGGTGTAGATCGCCAGCGGGAAGTGGTGCCCGGCGCTCGGGATCAGCCCGAGCACGTTTTGGAAGCAGATGAAGAAGAAGACGAACAGGAAGAACGGCACGAAGGGCCGCCCGTGTTCCTTCCCCATCACCTTGTAGACCATCTCGTCGCGGATCCAGAGGCACCAGCCTCGCAGGATGCGCGTGAACCAGCCGACCTGGTTCTTGCGGAAGCTGCCGACGACCGGCAGGAAGAGGACGAGCATCAGGCCCAACGAGACCCACTGCCAGGGCTGCACGTTGTAGACCGCGAACATCTTGTTGACCTTCGGGTCAGGCGAGATGTTCGGCGTGAAGATGATGTATGGGACGCTGTGCGCGAACTGCTTGTTGAAGAAGTCCGCGTTGGACATCTCGAGCGTCGGCTTCTCCGCGTGGCCGTGGTCGCCGTGACCACCTGCCGCCTTGGCGGCTCCTGCCGGCGCCTGGGCCTGCGCACCTGCCGGCGCTTGCGAATGATCCTGGGCGACCAGCCCACCACCGACGCCGAGGCCGACGAGCAGCCACAGCAGCAGGGGAAGGGCACGCTGGAGGATGGAGCGCGTCGGAAGCATGTGTGACTAGGAAGGTCTGCTCGGCGACTGCAGTTTCGCCGACAGGGTGGAGACGGACTGGGATGCCATCAAGTCGCCGACCGGCCCAGCCCGGCGCGACAGCGCGCGCCACAGGATGCCGGCGACGGTCACCTGGCACACCAACGCAGCCGCCGCGAACGCGACGGCAAAGGTGGTGACCAGTTCGAATTTCATCTGCTGGCTGCGCAGCCACAGCACACCGAGGGTCACCGTGACGAGCTTCAGCCCGAGGCCGGCGGCGAGGATGCTCTGCAGGCGCGCGGCGAGCAGCCGGCCATCGCCGTGCATCGTCGCCATCGCGCGGTCGCCAAGGAAGCCGCCTTTCAGCAGCACCGCGGCGCCGCTGGCGAAGAGGGCCGCGCCGAGACCGAGCGCCAGCATGCCGACGCGGTCGGCGGCGACGAAGCCGAGACCCCACGCCATCGTGCCGAGCAGCACGACCAGCATCGCGGCGCGCGCGAAGGCCGACAGGAGCAGCGCGCTCGACAAACCGCCACCGGCACCCGCGCGCAAGGCAGCGGGCGACGGCGTCGCGACGGACGCGGCAGCGGTCAGCGGACTGTCGACGTGCGAGGACAACTTGGAGCGAAGGCGGGCGAAGGGTGCAGCAGACGTTGGGCGACCGCGCGGGTCACCCACCGTTCCTCGGCAACTTCCCGAACGGCCACAGTTCGGGTGCCAGCACGCGGATCAGGTGCAGGATGCCGCCGACGATGGCGAAGCCGACGCACAGCAGCAGCAACCAGGGTTTGGTGCCGAACCGGGCGTCGAGCCACATACCACCGTAGGCGGACAGACCGACGCTGACCGCCAGGGTGAGTCCCGCCCCGAGGGCGCGCGAGTTCGGTGGCGAACCCGGCTGCTTCGGCTTGGAACCTGGATTTGGCGTAGGTCTGCTCATCCCCACCGCGTGCAAGCGACGTCGACGAGGGGCGGGGAAGAT
>CANGSN010000097.1 GCA_947455805.1 Planctomycetota bacterium | reverse complement strand
GCGCCCATCTCG
Organism: Planctomycetota bacterium; assembly: GCA_947455805.1. GTDB lineage: Bacteria > Planctomycetota > UBA1135 > UBA1135 > UBA2386 > UBA2386. The sequence goes on along the minus strand of CANGSN010000097.1, from coordinate 9,146 downwards.
CTCTCGGGATAGCCGTCGCGGCTCGTCTGCAGGCTGACCACCAGGTAGGCGTCCTCGCGCAGGATCCGCGTCGGATGCTGGGCGTCCGGCTCGTCGAGCAGCGCCACCGCCGCGGTGCCCTTCAGGATGCCGCCCGACGGGGCGCAGGCGACGGTGGTGTAGCCGAGCTTGCGCAGCGCCTCGCGGTCGGCGGCGGGCACCAGGGCGCCGTCGCGCGCGCGCCGCTGCGGCTGCACCATCGGGTTCCAGTGCTTGTCGTCGGTGCTCGGGTCGAGCGCCGGCACGTCGCTGCCGTAGAACGGTTCGACCAGGCCCGGGTAGATCGTCAGGCCGCTGGCGTCGAGCACGGTGGCGCCGGCAGGTGGGGGCGCGTCGCCGACGGCGGTGATGCGGCCGTCGCGCACGACGATGGTGCCGGTGACCGGGGCTGCGCCCGGTGCGGTGACGAGGCGCGCCGAGGTCAGCGCGAACCAGCCGGGTTCGACCGTTCGCGGGCCGTTCGGCGGCGGGCCCTGCGCGAGCGCGAGCGAGGCGAAGGTGGCGGCAGCGACGAGGACGAGCACGGCGCGACTCATCGGCGCAGCATAGACACGCCGTGGGTGCGAACGTTCGTCCCGAGTCCGTCAGATCGCCGCGTGGTGCCGTTCCACGCCGGAATCAGAAGCTGTGGGTCACCATGAGGTAGACGCCACGCTGCGCCTGCTCCCGGAAGAAGTACTCCGGGTGGTTCGGGTCGGTCAGGTTCTGGCCGACGAGCTCGACCGAGGTGTCCTCGGAGGCGTTCCAAGCCAGGCGCAGGTCGAGGCGCCACCACGACGGGATGCCGGCCCAGCTGCGCGTGTAGAGCAGGTTGGACGACAGCTCGAGGCCGGGCAGGAACTCGTAGCCGGCGGTGAAGCCCGAGCGCAGGCGCGGCACGCTGTACTCGATGCTGGAGAACGACGTCGGGTCGATGTTGCGCGTGTTCGCGGTCGTGTTGGCGACGAAGCCGGTCAGATGCAGCTGCGGCAGCGGGTTCCAGTTCGCCGACAGCTCGCCGCCGAACGCGCTGGTGCGGCCGTCGGTCTGGTAGAGGTCGGCGCCGCTGCCCGGGTCGGTGACGATGCCGTTGAGCTGGTCGTCGACCTCGTAGAGGAACGTGTCGATCTGCAGCAGCAGCAGCTCACCGAAGCGCTTGCGCAGGCCGAGTTCGAGCGCCAGCAGGCTCGGCGACCGGCGACGCACCAACAGGCCGGAGTCGGCGATCTTGCGGTCCGGTTCGCGGTTGGCGCTGAACGCGGTCCACAGCGTGAAGTCGCTGCCCGGCATCCAGGCGAGGCGCAGGTCGGGCTGCGTGTCGACGCCGCTGCCCTGCAGGCCGTCCTGGTAGCCGACGTTGCCGCCGATCGTCAGGCGCACGTTGGGGTCGATGTCCCAGTCCCAGGCGACGAACAAGTCGCCGCGCGTCTCGTTGTACTCCTGCCCGACCTCCGACGGCAGGCGGAAGTTCTCGACGGTCAGCGAACGCAGCACGGCGCCGGCGGTCAGCTGGTGCCCGGGCGCCACCGGCAGCGAGTGCATCAGCATCGTGTCGAACAGTTCCTCGCGGTAGCGCAGCGTGAAGTCGTTCACGTTCGCCGTGTAGTCGCGGATGTCCTGGTCGTACGCGTCGCCGGCGAGGCGCCACTCGGTCCAGTGGTGCGGTGCATGGTCGACGCGCAGGCGCGACTTCACGTGGCCGCCCTTGATCATGTTCAGCGACGACACGTCGGGGGCGAACAGGTACGAGTCGCCGAGGAAGCTGTCGTGGTAGAGGCCGTCGACGGTCAGGGCGACGCCTTCGTCGAGGGCGGTCTCGAAGCGCATGCCGACGCTGTTGTTGTCCCAACGGTCGCCCGACTCGCTGGGAAAGCCGCCGTCGCGTTGCGCCAGCTTGCCGAACAGCATGACGTCCGACTTCTCGCCGACGCCCGCACCGTAGCGGAACGAGCCGATCAGCCGCTCTTCGGTGCCGACGACGCCGGTGACGCGCAGCCCGTGCGCGGCCGAGGCCTTCTTGGTGACGATGTTGATGACGCCCTGCGACGCCTTGTCGCCCCAGCGCGCACCGCCGGGACCACGCACGACCTCGATGCGCTCGATCACCTCGACCGGCAGGTCGATCGCCTGCCAGTACTCGCGGCGCAGCAGCGTCGTGTAGAGGCGCTGGCCGTCGATCAGCACCAGCATGCCGGAGAAGCCGTACTCGCCGAGGCGGCTGCTGAAGCCGTAGGCGCCAGGAACGTCCTGGGCGATGACGAGACCGGGCACGAGGCGCAGCAGCTCGGGGACCGAGCGCAGGCCCGAACGGCGGATCTCCGGCTCGTTGAGCACGAACACGGCACCGGCGGTCGCGGCCAGCGACTGACTCTGGCGGGAGCCGACCTCGACCGGCACCTCCATCAACTGTTCGAGCGAGAGGTCGTCGAGCGCCAGCGGTTGCTGTGGCGCCGTTTCCGGCGGATCCTGGGGCAGGCTGGTCTGCGCGGCGAGCTCGGCGGCAGCGCAGAGCAGGGCGGCGATGGAGAAGCGGAGGTTCATGGTTCCCCTCGGCCCTGCGTCGGGCCGGCGAGCGGGTTCGGCGAAGACGGGGCCAGCTTGGCGAGCATCGCCCGCAAGCGTGGGATCGAGACTGGCTTGGGCAGGACCTCGTCCATGCCTGCGTGCAGGCAGGCGTGGCGGTCCTCCGGTGTGGTGTTCGCGCTCAACGCGACGATCGGCACGCGGCGGCCGGAGTTCGCCTCCTCGCGACGGATCTGCATCGTCGCCTCCAGGCCGCTCATCTCCGGCATCTGCATGTCCATCAGCACGACGTCGAAGGCACCCCGCGACCACAGCTCGCAGCAGACGCGGCCGTTCTCGGCGATGGTCACCTCGTGTCCGTCGCGCTGCAGGATGCGTTCGATCAGCTTCTGGTTGACGGCGTTGTCCTCGGCGACGAGCACGCGCAGGTGTTGTTCGCCTTCGCGCCCGCCGGCTGCCTCGGTGTCCGCGGCCGGCTGCGGGGTCGGCGACAGGCGGTGCAGCTGGTCGACGCGCACGGCCAGTTCGCGCGCCGACACCGGCTTGGTGACGTAGCCGGCGAACTGGTGGGTGCGGCAGCGCGCCGACGCACTCGCCAGGTCCTGGAACGACGTCACCACGAACAGCGGCCGCAAGGCACCGCTGCCGGTCGGCGCCATCGCCGCGACGTCGGGGTCGCGGTCGGGGTCGCGATCGTCGAGCAGCACGACGTCGTGCGGGCGCAGCGGGTGCAGGTTGCGCAGGCAGCCGGTGCCGTCGACGGCGACCAGTTCGATGCCGAGCCGGCGACCGATCGTGGCCAGCGACCGACGCGTCGCCGCGTGCGGCCCGACCAACAACAGGCGTGTGTCCTTCGAGAGCGTCGGTGGAGGCGGCAGCGGGCTGTCGCAGACCGGCAATGGCAACACCACACGGAACGTCGTGCCGACGCCTACCGTGCTGGTCACCTGGATCGTTCCGCCCATCAGGCGCACGAGGCGATCGGTGATCGACAAGCCGAGACCGGTACCGGCGAAGCGGCGCGTGATCGTGCTGTCGGCCTGGGTGAAGGGCGTGAAGATCGCCTGCAGGCGGTCGGCGGGGATGCCGACGCCGGTGTCCTGCACGACGAGTTCGACCTCGTGCACCTCGCCGAGGGTGCCGGCGAGTCGCAGCGACACGTCGACCGAGCCCGAGGCGGTGAACTTGATCGCGTTGCCGACCAGGTTGGTCAGGATCTGGCGCAGACGCACGTCGTCGACGAGGTAGGCGGGGGCCAGCTCGGGCGCCAGCTCGAACGCGAGCTCCAGGTCCTTGCTCTGGATGCGCGACGTCAGCGGTCGCAGGCCGTCGAGCACCAGCGCCTCGAGTTCGGTCGGCACCGGCGACAACTCGAGCTTCTCGGACTCGATCTTCGACAGATCGAGGATGTCGCACAGGATGCCGAGCAGGTTGGAGCCGGCGCTGCGGATCACCCCGAGGTACTCGCGCAGCTCGCGCGTGTCCTCGGTCTCCATCGCAAGTTCGGTCATGCCGAGGATGGCGTTCAACGGCGTGCGGATCTCGTGGCTCATGTTCGCCACGAACGTCGACTTCGCGCGCGTCGCCGACTCGGCGGCCTGCAGCGCGAGGCTGAGCTCGGCCGTGCGTTCGCGCACCTGCTGCTCGAGGCGCTCGGCGTTCTGCGCCAGGTGGTGGTCGCGTTCCTGGATCACCGCCAACAGCTCGTTGAACGCGGTGACCAGCGCACCGACCTCGTCTTCGGCGGCGGTGGCGGCACGCAGCGACCAGTTCTCGGTGCGGCGGACCTCGTGCGTGGTCTCGACCAGGTTGCCGACCGGCTGCAGCAGGCGCGTCAGCAGCCAGTGGGCGGCGAAGCCGAGCACCAGCATCGCCAGCAGCGCGTTGACGCCGAGGCCGCGCACGTAGTCGAGCAGGCGGGCGCGGTTGGGCACGCCGGAGGTGCGCACCAGTGCTGTGCCGATGCGTCGTTCGCCGTTCTGGTCCTTGTACGGCAGCTCGGACGTCGCCACCCAGTCGCCGTGCGCCGGCGGCTGGCGGTCGGCGTGCGTCGGCATCAGCGACGGGTCGCCAGACGCGGCGTAGCGGCGGCCGTCGTGCGTGTAGACGGCGGCGGCCTGCAGGCCCATCGTCGTCGTCACCACGTCGAGGAACTTGGCGACGTCACCGGCGTCGTCGAACTCGAGGCCGGTGCGCGAGTTGACGGCGACCATGTCGGCGACCGTGGCGAGCTGGTTGCGCAGGTTCTCCTCCAGCGTCTGCTTCTCGCGCCGGTACGAGTCGACCCCGGTCAGGGCCAGCGCCAGCACCGTCAGCAGCGAGCACAGCGCCGTCAGCCGGCGCCGCAGGGAATGGCGGGGCCGCGTGCTCATGCTGGCCCCTTGCGCGACAGCTTCAGGAACTGCGGGCTCGCGCGCACGCCCTGCTTCTTCAGCGCCTCGCCGTTGATCTCGAAGCGGATCAGGTTGTCCTGCACGAACAGCTGCACGCCGCCGCCGGCGCCGGCGAAGCCCGGGCGTTCGCAGACGATCGGCACCGGCTTGTCGCCGTGGCTCTGTACGACCTTCTTCAGCTGCTCGGCGTCGACGTTGCCGGCGACGTACATCATGTCGCAGTTCTCGGTGCCCTTGCCGGCGGCGGCGTCGGCGAGCGGCACCACGACGATCTCCACTGTGCGATCGTCGACCTTCTTGCCGGCCAGCGCCTTGGCAGCGATCTGCGTCACCGCGTCGTCACCCACGAGGGCGATGCGAAAGGTCTTCGGCGCCGTCTTCGGCGGCGTCTCCGGGGCCATGTATGGCGCCATCTTCAGCACGAACGCCGCGCGCAGCGTCGCCGCGCGTTCGGCTGCCGCCGGATCCTGGGCCGCCGCGGGGAGTGCGGACGCAGCGGTGGCGATCGCCCAGACGAGGGCTCGCCGCACGGCGGGGGGTCGGTTCGGGCGGGACATCGACGTCCTGCCATCGGCCGCCTGCTCGGGCGTTCTTGACGGGGGGCGACCGTCGAAAGCTCCGACAGTGTGGGCCGCAGCCGGCCAGCCGGCCCGTTCAGCGCGCGTCGCCGCGGTCCGGCCGCAGGCCGTAGAGCCAGTTCCACGCGCGTGCGATGGCGCTGCGCACGTCTTCGAGCACCAGGTAGAGCGACGGCACCAGCACGAGGCTCACCAGCGTGGCGAACATCACGCCGAAGCCGAGCGAGACCGCCATCGGCACCAGGAAGCGCGCCTGCACGCTCTTCTCCAGCAGCAAGGGGGTGAGCCCGCCGAACGTCGTCAACGACGTCAGCAGGATCGGCCGCAGGCGCGAGGCGCCGGCCGTGCGCACCGCCTCGAACAGCGTGTCGTGGTGCTCGCGGCGCTGGTTGACCCAGTCGACCAGCACGATGTTGTCGTTGACGACGACGCCGGCCAGCGCGATCACGCCGAACATCGACAGGATGCTGAGGTCGTAGCCGGTCAGCATGTGGCCGGCGATCGCGCCGACGACGCCGAACGGGATCGCCGTCATGATCAGGAACGGCTGCAGGAACGACTTCAGCGGGATCGCCATCAGCGCGTAGATGACGAACAGCGCGATCGCGAAGCCGCCGGCCAACGACACCAGCAGGTCGGCCTTCTTCTTCTGGTCGCCCTCGAAGCCGAACGACAGGCCCGGGTGGCGCGCCACCAGGGCAGGCAGCACCTCCGTGCGCAGGCGGTTGTTCAAGGCCTCGGGCGACGCGTTCGGGTCGCTCTCGTCGACCTCGCCGGAGACGCGCAGGGCGCGCTTGCGGTTGACGCGGTTGATCGTCGACGCGGCGCGGCCGGGCTTCACCTCCGCGACCTCGGCCAGCGGGACCTCGTCGCCGGCGGCGGTGCGCACGCGCAGCTCCGCCAGGTCCAGCGGCGAACGGCGCCCGCTCTCCGGGTAGCGCACCATGACCTTGACGTCGTCGCGGCCGCGCTGCACGCGCTGCGCCTCCTCGCCGTAGAACGCCTGCCGGACCTGGCGGGCGAGCACCTGCTGCGACAAGCCGAGCGTCTCGGCGGTCGGCTTGATGCGCAGCTCGAGCTCGGGCTTGCCGAGGCGGTAGGTGTTGGCCACGTCCTTGACGTCGGGCATGCGCCGCAGCTCGTCGGTCAGCTCCCCGACCGCGCGTCGCAGCGTCTCGGCGTCGTCGTGGTAGAGCTCGACGTCGACGTCCTTGCCGGTGCTGAAGAACGACGTCGTGAACTGCAGGTCGATCGCGTCCGGCACACTGCCGACCACCGTGCGCAGCCGGCTCATGATGACGTCGGACGACAGGTCGCGGACCTCCGACGGCAGCAGCTGCACGTTCAGTTCGGCGAGGTGCGAACCGGACTGGAACTGCGCGTCGCGCTGGCCGCCGTTGCGCGCCTGCTCGACCGCGTAGGGCTGCGCCCCGATGCTGGTCAGCATGTGCTGCAGCACCGACGGCTGGTCTCCGCGTTCGCGATCGAACTCGGCGCAGACGGTGCGTGCGGCGGCCTCGATGCGCTGCAGGTGGCCGGCGGTCACGGCGGCCGTCGTGCCCTGCGGCATCGTCAGCGAGACGACGATGTTGTCGCCGTCGACGGTGGGGAAGAACACGAAGCGCGGGAAGCCGGCGGTGACGCTGGCGAAGCCGAGCATCAGCAGGGCGAACGAGGCGGCGATGGTGGCGTAGCGCCAGCGCAGCGTCCGTTCGAGGAGCGGCTGGTAGAGCACGCGCGTGACCCAGTCGAGGCCGCGCTGGAAGGCGCCCTGCACACGCAGCCACAGCCGCGCCGGCCACCAGCGTTCGTGGGCCGGCGGCGGCATCTTCATCCGCGCGAGGTGTGCCGGCAGGCACAGCTGCGACTCGAGCAGGCTGATCAGCAGCACCGGGATCACGATCAGCGGGATCACGCGCCAGATCTGCGCGTCGCTGCCGGGGATCGAGAAGATCATCGGCAGGAACGCCGCGACCGTCGTCGACACCGACGCGAACACCGGGATCCTCACCTCGCGGCTGCCGCGCAGCGCCGCCAGCAGCGGCGAGGCCCCGGCGTGACGCTGGGCGACGATGTTCTCGCTGACGACGATCGCGTCGTCGACAACGATGCCGAGCACCAGCAGGAAGGCGAACAACGAGATCATGTTGATCGACAACCCGAGGGCCGGCATCAGCGCCACCGCGCCGAGGAACGAGATCGGGATGCCGACCGAGACCCAGAACGCCACGCGCAGTTCGAGGAACAGCGCCAGGATGACGAACACCAGCACCAGGCCCTGCAGCGCGTTGGTGACCAGCAGGTCGATGCGGCCGCGCAGGATGATCGACTCGTCGCGCCACGTCGCCATCTGCACGCCGTGGGGCAGCATCGCTGCACCTGGGCCGGCGACCCAGTCGCGCACCGCGGCGGTCACCGCCAGCGCGTCCTGTTCGCCGACGCGGAACACCTTCAGCAGCACCGCCGGCTTGCCGTCGAAGCGCGCGGACAGGTCGTCCTCGGCGAAGCCGTCGACGACGCGGGCGACGTCGCCGATGGTGACGCGCGTGCCGTCCGGATGCGTCAGCAGCACCAGCCGTGCGAAGTCCTCGCCGCGGTAGGCCTGGCCCTGCACGCGCAGCAGCGTCTGCCCATCGTCGGCCTTGATCGCGCCGGCCGGCAGGTCGAGGCTGCCGGTGCGCACCGCCTCGGCGACGTCGTCGAAGCGCAGCGCGTGGCGGCGCAGCGCCGCCTCGCCGAGTTCGATCGTGATCTCGTACGGCCGCGCCACCGCCAGTTCGACCTGCGAGATCTGCGGCAGCGCCGCCAGCGCCTCGCGCGCGCGTTCGGCGGTGCGCTTCAGCACCAGTTCGTCGACGTCGCCGTAGACCGAGACGTTGATCACCTCCTTGCGCAACACCAGCCGCGAGACGATCGGTTCCTCGATCTCGGCCGGGAAGTTGGTGATCGCGTCGACGCGGTTCTTGACGTCGGACAGCACCTGGTCGACGTCGGCGTCCTGCAGCGTCTCGACGACGACCATGCCGACGCCTTCGTTGGCGCTCGACGTCACCTTGTCGACCCCGGTGATGCCTTCGACGGCCTCCTCGACGCGCAGGCAGACGCCGGCTTCGACCTCGGTCGGCGTGGCGCCCGGATACGGCACCTGCACGGTGACGATGTTCGGCGCGATCTCGGGGAACACTTCGCGCCGCACGCGGCCGCCGAGCAGGGCGGCGAGGCCGGCGACGACGAACGTGAACGCGATCAGCGTCGCGGCGACGTGGTTCTGCGGGAACCACGCGAAGAAGCCCTTCTTCTCGTCGGGCGGCACGGTGGGGTCGTCGTGCATCGTGCTCACCGGACCTGTTCGTTGCCCTGAGCGTCGACGACGCGCACGCGCATGCCGTCGGTCGCCGAGTCGAGCGCGGTGACGCACACCGAATCGCCGACGGCGACGCCGTCGCGCAGCAGCACGCGGTCGTGTTCGACGCGCAGCACCTCGACGCGGCGGCGGTGCAGCGTCCGCTGCGCCTTGCCGTCGACGACCTCCATGGTCGCGACCCACACCGCGTCCTCGCCGTGCATGGCGCTGCGCGGCACCACCATCGCGTCGCGCACCGTGCGGCCGCCGATGGTCGCGACGACGAACATG
>CANGSN010000096.1 GCA_947455805.1 Planctomycetota bacterium | reverse complement strand
GGTCGCCGGAGGAACTTTCTCCGGCGCGTTCGTCAGGGCCTCAGTGCCCGCCGCGGTTCACTGCAGACCGACGGTGTGCCTCAGCGCCGTGCTCGAGCCGGTGATCAGGTTGGGGCCGCCGAACAGGCCGTCGAGCACCAGGAACTGCGTGTAGAACTGCGCGCCGAGGAAGCCCGGGTTGTAGCCCGCCGGGATCGTCAGCGGCAGCGTGCCGGTCGCGGTCGTGCCGGGCAGCAGGAACACTTCCCACGCGAACGCCGACGGCGTGACGCTGATCAGGCAGCCCGGCGCGATCAGGCCCGGCAGGTTGAGGCCAGGCCCAGCGGCGCCAGATCGACGAACAAGGCCCCGATCGTGGTCGTCGGCGGCAGGTCAATGGCGTTCCAGGTGACGCTCGCACCGGGGAACATGCGGCCGGCGATGCCCGGCGGCGTGGTCGGCGACTGCACGGCGACGAGGCCGATGTGGTTGGCGACCTCGAGGCCGGTCGAGAACGGCAGCTCCAGCGACAGGTCGCGCGACTTCGGGTCCCTCGACGGCACGCCGGCGATGTTGCCGCGGGTGAAGCCGGTGATGCCTGCTGGACCTCTGCGGTGGCCGCGACGGCGAGGAGCGGGAGGGAGTAGCGCATGGATGTTCGACGACTGCGCGCCGACCAGTGGCGCCGAATGCCCGAGTCTGGCGATGTGCAGGGCGAAGCCCAGGTGGCGGCGGAGCCCAGCTCGCTCCGCAGGGTCGGTGCCAGAAACGAACGCGGCCGCCCGCAGGCGGCCGTGTTCGCGTCGTGCACTGCGACGGATCGATCAGTTCAGGCCGATCGTGTGCTTCACGGCGTTGCTCGACGCGGTGATCAGGTCCGGGCCACCGAACAGGCCGTCGAGCACGAAGAACTGCGCGAACAGGTCGACGCCGAGCAGGCCCGGGTTGTAGCCGGCGGCCAGCGCCAGCGTCACCGTGCCGGTCGTGCTCGGGGTCGTCAGCAGGAAGGTCTCCCACAGGATCGCGTTCGGCGTCAGGCTGATCCTGCAGCCCGGCGCGGTGATGCCCGGGATCTGCAGGCCCGGCGTGAAGCCGCCGAAGTCGACGAACTGAGCGCCGAAGGTCGAGCCCACCGGCACGTTGACGGCGTTCCAGGTCAGGCTCTGGCCCGCGAACAGGCGGCCGCCGTACTGCGCGCCACCGACGAACGGCGTCGCCACCGGCACGATGCCGAGGTTGCCGCTGCTGCCTTCGACCGACGTGTTGAACGGCTGTTCGGCCGACAGGTCGCGGCTCTGCGGATCGACCGAGTTGACGCCGGCGATGCGACCGCGCGTGAAGCCGACGATGGCGGCGTGGCCGCCGACCGTGGTGCCGGAGCTGCCGACGAAGGCCGGCATCGTCTGGTAGCGGAACTCGACGTTGCCGGTGGCCTCGAACATCACCACCTGGAAGGTCCAGTTGGTGTGGCCGGGCTGGGCGACGGCGTTGAACTCACCGACGTTGAGCCACGTCACGTAGGTGACGTTGTTGCCCGGGCCGCCGGTGGTGTCGGTGAACGCGTGCAGGCCCGCGAGCGGGTTCAGCGCGACGTTGCGGGCGCCGTTCAGGTCGTGCCAATACGGCGCGAAGCGGGCCGTCTGGGGGGTCGTCGCCGTGTTGCCGAGCCACTCGAGGATCGTCGGGCTGAAGTCCGAGGCGGTCATCGCGGCGTCGAGCCAGACGAAGCCGTTGGTGCTCGGCTTGACCGAGGTCGTGCTGCCGCCCGGGTAGTTGAACGTCCAGCCGAGCGTGTGCGTGACCACCGCATCGTCGGCGGTGCTCAGCGCCGCAGCACCGATCTTGGTCGCGTCGACGGCCGGGGCGCCGGCGACGACCGTGTAGAAGTTCGGGGCCGCGGCATTGTCCGGCAGCAGCGTGAAGCCCGAGCCGTTGTCCCAGACGTCGCCGTTGATGTACGACTGGTAGAACGTCGACGGCGAGCCGCCGCAGCCAGCACCGTAGTAGGTGTTGCGCGCCGGGATGACGTTCGTGTAGCCGCCGGGGCCGACGAACTCGAGGCCGAGGACGGGCGGCGTCGTCGACGCGGTGCCGGTCGCCGAAGCGACGGTCGCGGTGGTGATGCCGCGGCCGCGCACGCCGGGGATGCCGGCGACGGTGTCCTGCATGGCGACGAGCGCCAGCGGGGCGGCGTTCGCCGGCGCCGTCGGCAGCGTGATGTCGACCAGCAGGTTCGGCTCGGCGCCGTTCGGGTCGAAGGTGATCGACGAGCCGATGGCCAGCAGGTCGATCTCGACGACCCAGTTGTTCGGGGTCGTGCCGAGGGCCGGAGCGATCGTCACGCTGGTGGTCCCGAGCGTGCCCATCGTCGTCGTGTTCGGCAGCGCCGGCGCGCGGTTGGACGCGAACGTCGTCGTGTTCATCGTCGTCGACGACAGCGACGTCGAGCCGAGCTCGACGGTGACGCCGGTGTAGACCTGGCCACCGAGGTTGATCTCGGCGTCTTCGGCGCGAAAGCGCAGCTTGGTGATCGTGATCGGGCCGGTGATGCCCGCACCGAGGAAGTGGCTGGCGTCGTAGACGACCTGGAAGCGGCCGGCGGTCGTGCGCCACCACGTGGTCGTGCCGACGTTGCCGATCTGCGTCTGGCTCTCGCAGAGGTGGTGGTGGTCGGGGAGGACGATCTGCTGCTGGGCCTGCAGGGCACCAGCAACAGCCGCGAACGTGAGCAGGGCGATGTTGCGCATGTAGAACGTAGAAACCGCGAGGATGCGGCGGCGCAGAAGCTAGCTGGCGCGCAGCGCTTGAGAAGGCCCATGGCGGCGTGCGCGGCTGCGGTCCACCGCATCGCGGGAGCGTGGGGCCGCCGATCAGAACGTGTTGCCGAAGGCGATCGTGAAGTTCGTGCCTTCGGTGCCATAGCCCCAGTCGACGCGGAACACCGCTTCGCGCGCGAACGCCATCCGCAGGCCGAATCCGTAGCTGTCGTGGTAGCGCGCGTCGTGCAGCGACTCGAGGCCCGGCGCCACCGTGCCGCCTTCGTAGAACACGGCGAGTCCGAGCCGTTCGATGCGCACGGTCTCGCTGAAGGTGATGCCGCGCGGGATCAGGTTCACGCGGTACTCGGCCGACGCGTGGGCGCTGGCGCGGTCGGTGAAGCGGTTCTGGATGAAGCCGCGCAGCGTGTGGCTGCCGCCGAGCGTCGGCAGGCTGTAGTAGGGCAGTTCGCCGAGGGTGTCGTTGACGAAGGCCGCGAACGCCAGCACGTCGGTCGGTGGGTTCTCCTCACGGCCCTTGGCGCCGTTGTGGAACAGGCCCGGCAGCGGGATCACGTGCTGCGCGTCGACGCCGACGATCGCGCCGAAGTCGCCGCCGGTGCCCCAGGCGACGTTGGCGCTGCCGCCGATGCGGCTGCCGCGGTAGGCCTGGTGCAGGCTGTCGCGCGTGTCCCAGGCGACGCTGTTCAGCGACCACAGCTGATGGACGCCGTCGGCGTCGGCGAAGTCGGTGGCGAAGACGGTGTCCGTGCTGTCGACGTCCTCGACGCGGCCGCGCGACAGCCCGTGGTGTTCGTAGTGCAGGTCGCTGCGCAGCACCCAGTCGCTGCCGGCGTCGGGCAGCGAGAAGCGGATGCCGAAGCCGACGCCGGTCAGCTCTTCGGTGTAGCTGGTCTCGGCGGACTTGCGCGTGCGGCTGCCGAACCCGAAGAAGCGCCGCGTCAGCGTCTTCTCGTAGCCAAGCCGCCCGAACAGTCGGCCGCGTTCTTCACGCAGCACGCCGCCGGTCGGCAGCTCGCGATGGTTCAGCCAGCGCGACCAGTTGATGCGGTAGGCCTGCTGGCCTTCTTCGCTGTAGGTCAGCAGCACGTTGGCGAAGTCGTGGTAGCGGTTGTCGCCGAAGTCGACGTCGGTCAGCGCGACGCCGCCGCCGAAGCCGATGTCCTTCTCGCGGAACAGGATCGGCGACACGAAGCTGCTGACCAGGAAGCGTTCGAGCACCGAGCCCGGCTTGATGCGCGCCTCCGGCGTATAGCGCCAGCGCTCGGGATGCGGCACGTCGTCGGGGATCGGCGGCTTCTCGATGCGGCCGTCGGGGTCCATGCCGCGCAGCGGATCGAACGGCGGGCGCTCGGGCTGCTGGGGTGGGTCCTGCTGGGCGGGTGCCGCCACGGCGAGCAAGCACAGCGGCAGTGACCAGAGGCACTTGTTCAGGGACGGCAACGGCATCGGCGCCGGATCGTCGCGTCGGCTCGCGACTTCGCAAGAATCCGCTGCGTGGACCTGTGGTATTCCATCGCCATGCGCGCGCTCGTCGCTTCGTTCGCCGCCGCGGTGTCCAGGACTGCCGTCGTCTTGCTGCTGCCCCCGGCACTGCTGGCGGCGCCGCAATCCCCGCCGTCGCCGCCGCCGTTCGATCTCGCCGCCGGCCTGCAGCGCCTGCGCGACCCGCGCTGGCTCTACCGACCAGCTCCTGCCGGCGAGCGCTGCGTGCAGTGGAGCAGCTTCGATCCCCGTTCGCGTTCCGGCCCGAACGATGCCGACGCCTGGTACGCGAACGACGACCGCGGCCACTACGTGCGCACCGTCGACGGCCCCGGTGGCAAGGAGTACGTGCTCGCCGACACGACGGGGCCCGGCTGCGTGGCGCGGCTGTGGTCGGCGAATCCACAGGGCACGCTGCACGTCGACATCGACGGCCTGCGCGTCTGGAGCGTCGACTTCGCGGCGTTGCTCGCCGGCAAGGTCGACGGGGTGCCGGAGCCGTTGGCCGGAATGCGCAGCAAGGGCGGCAACTGCCACCTGCCGATCCCGTTCGGCAAGTCGCTGGTGCTGTCGTGCACCGCGGGCGACCTCTACTACCACGTCGACGTCGTGCAGTTCGCGCCGGGCACGGGAGTGAAGTCGTTCGCGCCGGCGCAGCTGCAGAGTGCTTCGCCCGCGGTGCAGCAGTGCGCCGAGGCCTTGCAGAAGGGCGCCTGGTCGAACGTGTGGAACAGCACCGTCTACCTGCCGAAGGCGATCGCTCCGGGCGGTGTGCTGCAGTGGCTGGAGATCGGTGTGAAGCCCGGCGCACCACGCGCCGAGGTGCTCGACGTGCTGCAGCGTTCGCGGTTGGTGGTGCGCGTCGGCGACGAGACGACCGTCGACGTGCCGCTCGTCGACTTCTTCGGCGCTGGTCCGGCCTGGTGCCCCTGGCGGAGCCTCGGCTTGCAGGCGAACGAGGGTTTCTCGGCGATCTGCACGTTGCCCATGCCGTTCCCGAGCCGCGGCATCGTCGACGTGCGGACCGAAGGCGAGCGCGGCAACGTCGAGTTCACCTGTGGCATGGGGATCGGTGTGCCCGAGGGTGGTCTGCCGGACGACACGCTGCTGTTTCGCGCCAGCTACCACCAGCAGTACGGCATGCCCACGCTGCCGCGCCGCGACCACCGCGTGCTCGACGCCACGGGCAAGGGCCGCTTCGTCGGCTGCACGCTGCGCATCCGCAACTCGTCGCGCATCTGGTGGGGCGAAGGCGACGAGAAGTTCACCGTCGACGGCGAAGCGTTCCCGTCGTGGTTCGGCACCGGCACCGAGGACTACTTCGGCTACGCGTGGTGCGAGCCGACGCCGTTCCAGTCGCCGCTGCACGCGCAGATCGAGTGCCAGGGGCCGATGAACTTCGGCTTCACGCAGCTGCACCGGCTGCACCTGCTCGACAGCGTGCCGTTCGAACGCTCGTTCCGCTTCGACCTCGAGGTGTGGCACTGGGTCGAGCAGGCGAAGGTCGACTACGCGACGGTGGCGTACTGGTACGGGGCCAAGGGTGCCTCGTCCGGCTTGCCGCCGGTGCCGGACGCCGCCGCCCGCGCGCTGCCGCGGCTCGACCAGCCGCCGGTGTTCGTCGCCGACAAGGCACTCGAAGGCGAAGCGCTGCGCGTGCTGGCGTGCCCAGCGGGCGTGCACGAGGTGCAGGACCTCGGCGTGTTCGACCAGACGTTCTCCAGCGACAAGCATCGCTGGTGGCGCGATGCCAAACCCGGCGATGCGCTGGTGCTGGCGCTGCCGGTGGCGAAGGCCGGGCGCTACCGGTTGCGGGCGGCGTTCGTCGTCGCCGACGACTTCGCGATCGTGCAGGTGCAGGTCGGCGACAAGGCGATCGGGGCACCGTTCGACGGCTACGCGGCGAAGGTCGCCAGCAGTGGGCTGCGCACGCTCGGCGACGTCGAACTGGCGGCGGGCGAGCACGAACTGCGGCTTCGGATCGTCGGCAAGAACGCGCTGGCGAACCCGTCGCACATGGTCGGGCTCGACTACGTGGTGCTGGAGGAACTGCCGTGAAGCGCCGCGCGAAGAAGCCGCCGGAGACGTTCGTCTGTGGTCACTGCGGCGCCGACGTCGTGGTCGGTAGCAAGGCGTGCCGCGAGTGCGGCAGCGACGCCGACACCGGTTGGCAGAGCCAGGAGGAGATCGACTACCGCAGCGTCGAGATCCCGGACCACTACGGCGACGACCCGAACGCGCTGCCGCCGAGCCGCACGCCGCGCTGGATCGTGGTCACGGCGCTGCTGCTGGTCGTGCTGCTGCTCGGCTGTGCGACGGGACTGTTCTTCCTCGGGTGACGCCGCGAGCGCGATCCTCAGCGCATGCGCAGCGCCGCCACCTGGCTCGCGTGCACGGTGACCAGGCCGCCATCGGTCTCGAGCATCACCCAGCCAGTGCCGTCCTGCGCCAGATCGCGAACCAGGGTGCCCGAGTAGCTGACGCCGCCGGCGAGCAGCTGCACGCGGCGCCCCTGCGTGTAGGGCCACGCGATCGGCTTGCCGATCTCGCGGCCCGGCTCGCGACCGTCTTCGCGCGGACGGCGCTGCGACAGCGGCAGCACCTGCTCCGGGCCGCCGCGCCAGAACGTCGCCTGCGGGTCGTCGTCGTTGGCGCAGCGCAGCTGGATCGTCACCGGGTAGTGGTCGCTGTAGGTCTGGCGCCACGCGTCCTTGCCGAGCCCGCCGAAGTCGCTGGCGACCTGCAGCGAGGTGCGGCGCACCTCGACGCAGCCGTCGGACACGACGACCTGATCGATCGGCTCCGGGAAGTGCATGATCGTCGGCGACGCCGACGTCTGGTCGAGGTACTTGCGCAGGCCGCTCTGCTCGAAGATCTGCTCGGGCTCGGTGCCGTAGGTGCTGTTGAAGTCGCCGAGCACGACGACGTCCGGGTCCTCGTTCGCCTGGCGCGCCAGCGTGTCGAGCCAGCCCGACAGCGCCGATGCTTCCCCGCGGCGCTTCTTCTTGTCGTCGGGCTTCTGGCCGGCCTTCAGGTGCACGGTGACGAGGCGGAAGTCGCAGCCGCTCGGCTTGTGCTTCCACACCGCCGTCACCGGCACGCGGTGGAAGATCGACTCGCCTTCGAACTCGCGCGGCAGCTGCAGCAGTTCTTCGGCGAACAGCAGGTCGACGGTGTTCTTGTCGTAGACGAAGCCGATGCGCTGGGCGACCGGTCGGTCCGTCCAGGCGCCGCTGGTGCCGAGGAACGCGTCCCACTGCGGACCGGCGGCGGCCGCGACCTGCTTCAGCGTGCCTTCGTCGTTGATCTCCTGCACGGCCAGGATGCAGACGCCGAGCTCGGCGATCTTGCGGCCGATCGCCTGCAGGTCGGCGGCACCGCGCGGCGGCAGGTTGTTGCGGAAGTTGCCTTCGGCGCCGAGGAACTCGAGGTTCCAGGTGCCGACGCGGAACGACTGCAGGCGCTGCCCCGCCAGCATCTCCTCGGCCGCCGGCTCCTGCGCCCACAGGCGCTGTGGGACCAGCGCCGTGGCAAGCGCGAGGGCGAGCGGGAACAGCAGCGACGACGTTCGGTTCATGCGGACACCTTCAGGCGGCTCCTTCGGCCCGCGCGCGGATGCTGCGCATCAGGTCCTGCAGGAAGTGGATGTTGTGGATCGAGAGCAGGATGCCCGCGAGCATCTCGTCGGCGACGGCGAGATGCCGCAGGTAGGCGCGTGAATACTTGCGGCAGCAGTAGCAACCGCAGCCGTCCACCAGCGGGTTCGGGTCGTCGGCGTACTGCGCGTTGCGCAGCTTCAGCGACGTGCCGTCGGCGCCGAACGCGGTGTGGTTGCGGCCGTGGCGGGTCGGCACCACGCAGTCGAACATGTCGACGCCCTGCGCCGTCGCCGCCAGCAGGTCCTCCGGCATGCCGACGCCCATCATGTAGCGGATCTTGCCGGTGGGCAGGTGGTCGACCGCGGCGTCGAGCGCCACCGCCATCTGCGCCTTGGTCTCGCCGACGCTGAGGCCGCCGATCGCGTAGCCGTCGAAGTCCATCGCCGCCATCGCCACCGCACTGGCGGCGCGCAGATCCGGATCGATGCCGCCCTGGCAGATGCCGAACACCGCCTGGCCGCGCGCGCTGCCGCCCCAGCGGTCGTGCACGTCGCGCGCCATGCGGGCCCAGCGCAGCGTGCGTTCGTGCGCGTCGCGCTGCGTCGGCAGGTCGGCGTCGCCCGGCGGGCAGTGGTCGAGCACCATCGCGATGTCGGGGCCGAGCTGCTTCTGGAACGTCAGCACCGACTCCGGCGTGCAACGGTGCGAGCTGCCGTCGATCACCGACTGGAAGGTGACGCCGCCGTCGTCGACCTTGACCTTGCCGCCGAGCGAGAACACCTGGTAGCCGCCGCTGTCGGTCAGGATCGGCCCGTCCCAGCCCATGAACTTGTGCAGGCCGCCGAGGCGCTCGACGCGTTCGGCACC
This sequence comes from Planctomycetota bacterium, assembly GCA_947455805.1. Taxonomy (GTDB): domain Bacteria; phylum Planctomycetota; class UBA1135; order UBA1135; family UBA2386; genus UBA2386. The sequence continues at coordinate 484 of CANGSN010000096.1, read as the reverse complement.
GGGTCGCACGTGCAGGTGGTAGCTGTTGGCGAGGATCAGCTCGGCGCCGGTCGCCTTCACCTGTTCGGGCGTCAGGCCCTTCAGCGTCGCGTAGGTGCCGACCGGCGCGAAGCACGGCGTCTCGAACGAGCCGTGCGGAGTGTGGAAGCGGCCGCGGCGGAGCTTGCCGTTCTGGCCGAGCAGTTCGAAGCGGAACGCGGTCACGAGGAGGTGCGGGTGGGCGAGGGCGTTGGCCGGGACGGCGGGATCACGCGAAGGATCAAGCGAACGGCAGTTCGCCGGGTTTCGTCTTCGGCGGATCGAGCTGCAGGTGCTCGTAGGTGCGGGGCGTGGCGACGCGGCCGCGCGGCGTGCGCGCCAAGAGCCCGCAGCGGATCAGGTGCGGCTCGAGCACCTCTTCGATCGTGTCCTCGGCTTCGTCGAGCATCGCCGCCAGCGTCTTCAGGCCGATCGCGTCGCCGCGCTGCACCAAGGCGCGCAGCAG
>CANGSN010000095.1 GCA_947455805.1 Planctomycetota bacterium | reverse complement strand
AGCTTGATCTTGGTCTGCGACTCGAACTGCGGGTCCGGCACCTTGACCGAGACCACCGCGACGAGGCCTTCCTTGAAGTCGTCGCCGGTCGGCACCGGGTCCTTCTCCTTCAGCGCCTTCTCCTGCCGCGCCCAGTTGTTGAGGGCACGCGTCAGCGCGGTGCGAAAGCCCTGCAGGTGGGTGCCACCCTCGATCGTGTTGATGTTGTTGACGAACGAGAAGACCGACTCGTGGTAGCCGTCGTTGTAGGCCAGTGCGATCTCGATCTCGTAGACCTTCTCCGGGTTCTCCGCCGACGGCATCTCGCGGCGGAAGTAGATGACGTCCTTGTGCAGCAGCGTCTTGCCGACGTTCAGGTCCTTGACGAACTCGACGAGGCCCTCGGGGAACAGGAACTCCTCGCCCTTGTCGATTCGCTCGTCGAACAGCGTGATGTGCAGCTTCTGGCTGCCCATCAGGTAGGCGAGCTCGCGCAGGCGCTTGCGCAGCACCTCGTACGAGAACTCGACGACCTCCATGATGGTCGGGTCGGCCTTGAAGCGCAGCATCGTGCCGGTGCCCTCGGCCTTGCCGATCACCGCGAGTTCGCTCGCCTTCTGCCCCTTCATGTAGGTCTGCCGGTAGACCTTGCCGTCGCGCGACACCTCGACGTCGAGCACGTCGGCCAGCGCGCAGACGCAGCTGATGCCGACGCCGTGCAGGCCGCCCGACACCTTGTAGCTGCCCTTGTCGAACTTGCCGCCGCTGTGCAGCTTGGTCAGGATGACCTCGAGGGCGGGCTTGCCGCTCTCGTGCATGTCGACCGGGATGCCGCGGCCGTTGTCCTTGACCGACACCGAGCCGTCCTTGTGCACGCGCACGTCGATGCGGCTGGCGCGGCCGGCGAGGGCTTCGTCGACCGAGTTGTCGACGACCTCCCACACCAGGTGGTGCAGCCCCTTCATGCCGGTGTCGCCGATGTACATCGCAGGGCGCGTGCGCACCGCGTCGAGACCTTCGAGGACCTTGATGGAGCTGGCGTCGTAGCGAGGTTCGGTTGGCTTCTGGTCAGACATGTCCCGTGCCTCCCAGCCGGAATGTCAGCTGGGCGATGGGTTGCTCAGGAACGAGTTGGTTGATGCGCAGTCGGATCTCTTCCCGGCGGAAACCCGAAAGCTCGGCGAACAGCGGCGCGGAATCGACCTCGAGCACGAGCTTGCCGCCGCGGCAGCCCATGACCTGACAGTGCGGACGCAGACGTTCGCCGAGGATCTGGTCGAGAGCCTCGTCGTAGACCTTTCGCGACTTGCCGTGCGCGGCCTGCTTCAGGATGTCGCGCAGGAAGTCGCCGGCTCGTTGTGGTTCGGCCAAGAGACCTGGGTTCGGCCAAGAGACTTCGGATCGAGGGGGCCGCTTGGATCATGCCCCACTGATGGGCATGACCACGTAGGTAAACGACTCGCCGAGCGTGAACTTCGCCGGCATCGAGTCGTCCGACATGTCGAGCCGGACCTGGTCGAGCTGGCAGACGCGCAGCGCTTCGAGGATGTAGTCCGGGTTGAAGTTGATGCTGCCGCCCGAGCCCTTGACGACGCAGTCGACGACGACGTCGGCGCGGCCGCGGGCCGAACTCTCGGCGGTCATGCGCAGCGACTGCTCGCCGACCTCGAAGCGCACCATGCGCAGCTCGGCAGAGCACAGGATCGCCGCCCGGCGCAGCGCCGACTCCAGCACCGATCGCTGCACCTCGACCGTCGTGTCGGCCGCCTTCGGCAGCACGCCCTCGTAGTCGGGGAAGCGCGTCTCGAGCAGCTGGCTGACCAGCTGCATCTTGCCGGTGTTGAACACGATCTGCTTGTCGCCGACGTCGACGACAAGGGCGTTCTTGCTGCCCTCGGCCAAGGCGCGGGCGAGCGTGTTCAGTGCCCGCAGCGGCACCACGACCTTGAACTCGGCCTTGGTCTCGACGTTCTCGTAGCTGATCGACAGGCGACGGCCATCGGTCGCGACCATGCGCACGCAGCCGGCGGCGGCGTCGAGCAGCACTCCGTTGATCGCGTAGCGAGTCTCCTCGCGGGCGGCGGCGAACACCGTCTCCTGGATCATGCGCAGCATGCGCCCGGCCGGCAGCTCGAGCCGCTTGCCCGACTTCACCTGCGCCTCGTCCGGATACTGCTGCGGATCCTCGCCCAGCAACACGAACGAGCCACCGCCGCTCTCGATGCGGCAGCGCTGCTCGGTGCTCTCCAGCGTCACCGTCGGGTCGCTGAGCTCGCGCAGCAGCGCCGAGGTCTCGCGAGCCGGCAGCAGCACGGTGCCCTTGCGACCGACCTTGACCGAGTCCAGCTCGACCCGCGCCGCCATCTCGAGGTCGGTGGCGAACAGCGTGATCGAATCGCCGTCGGCACGGACCAGCAGGTTCTGCAGGATCGGCTTCGGTGTCTTCACCGGCACCACCGAGGACACCACGTTCACGGCTTCGAGCAGGGCCGTGCGGTCGCAGAGGATCTTCATCGTTCGGTTGGCAGGATGCTCAGGTGCTGGGGTTCCGAGGTTGGTTGGCGCGCTGCGACACGATGAGTCTGCAAGAGAGAGAATTCTCTCTTCATCATCACCGTCCGTGCCGTCACGAGTCTGAGGAGGTTAGCCAGCAAAACGCTGCGGATCGAGCCGGAAAGCGGGTTTGGCGGCACTTCCACGATCTGGAGAACGGCTGTGCAGAAGGTCGGTGAAACTCCACTTCTCCATGGTCGTCGGTGGCGAGTGACGGCGCCCGTCCGCCGCCTGCGCAGACTCGTGCACGGGAATCACCGGAGCCTCCAGGAACGCTCCCACGGCTCTGCACAGATCTCGCGACGGAGAGCTGCGCAGGCGGTCGCCCCGCGGTCGCGAGGCGTCGACAAGGCGTCAAAAGATGCACCTGGAACGCAGAACGCGCGGTCCGGGTCGCGGTGGAAGAACCACCAGGATCGGAACCGCGCGTGGCGCCGGACGATGTCGAGTCGGGTCCTGCGGGCGGAGTCGGCGGAACGAAGCCGACGATCAGCTGCGGAAGCCGCGGGTGAGCAGGCGGTTGCCCAGGCCGTCCATCAGCTCCTTGAACATCTTGTCCTTCTGCGTCCGCTCCTTGATCTTGTTCACGGCGTAGAGAACCGTGGTGTGGTCGCGGTTGCCGAAGATGCGGCCGACGTCCTCGAGCGAGCTCTCGGTGTGCTCGCGCAGCAGGTACATCGCGATCTGGCGGGGGAGGCTGACGGTCTGGGTGCGGCTCTTGCCGGTCAGTTCGCGGGCGGTGATCGCGAACTCACTGGTGATCAGGGTCATGATGTCGTCCGTCGACACCTGGGTCTGGCGGACCGGCATGCCCCGGATGCAGCTCTCGGCGAGTGCCAGTGTGATCGGCTGCTCGGTGATCGCGGCGATGCCGACGACCTTGATGACGGCGCCCTCCAGCTCGCGAATGTTGGTCGCCACCCGTTCGGCCAGGAAGCGCGCGACTTCCTCCGGAAGTTCGATGCCGCGGCCGGCGGCCTTGCGGCGCACGATGGCCACGCGGGTGTCGAAGCACGGCGCCTCGACCTCGGCCACCAGGCCCCACTTGAAGCGGGAGACCAGGCGTTCCTCGACGGTCGGGATCTCGACCGGCGGACGGTCCGACGACAGCACGATCTGCTTCTGGGCGTCGTAGAGCGCGTTGAACGTGTGGAAGAACTCGTCCTGCGTCTTGTCCTTGTTGGCCAGGAACTGCACGTCGTCGATCACCAGCACATCGGCGGTGCGGTAGGTCTCGCGGAACTGGTCCAACGAGTGGCTCTGGATCGCCTGGATGAACGCGTTGGTGAAGTCCTCGCAGCTCAGGTAGAGCACGCGGGCCTTCGGGTCGCGGCGCAGCACCGTGTGGCAGATCGCCTGCAGCAGGTGCGACTTGCCGAGGCCGACGTTGCCGTGCACGAACAGCGGGTTGTAGGCGCAACCCGGGTTCTCGCCGATCGCCAGCGCCGAGGCGTGGGCGAGGCGGTTGCACGGCCCGACCACGAAGCGGTCGAACGTGTAGTTTGGGTTCAGCGCGTTGCCGAGCCGGCGCGAAGTCGGCACCCCGGTGGCTGCCGGCAGGCTGGATGGCATGCCGAACGGGCTCGGCAGCGCTTGGCCTGCACCACCTGCTGCTTGCGCAACCTGGTTGGCCATCGGGCTGGCCGGCACACGCTCGTCGCGCTGGCGCAGCAGCCGGTCGATCTCGTCCGACATCGGCGTCGGCTGGGCGAAGCGCAGGCTGTCCCAGCCATCCTCTTCGCGGTGCGTCAGCACGACGCGGCGTCGGGGTTCGCCGAGGGCCGTCACGGCCTCCTGCAGCACGCCGAGGTAGTTCTTCTGCACCCAGTCGCGAACGAACGTGCTGGTCACCGACAGTTCGACTTCGCGCTCGTCGGCCCGGCGTACGTCGAGCGACCGGAACCACGTCTCCAGTTGTTCGCGCCGCACCCGGGCGCCGAGCTGCTGGAGGATGCTGCGCAGGAGGGAGCGTTCCATCTGCAGGGGCCGATCCGAGGTGGCCACAGGTTCCGGAACGTGTTCATCCGTCATGGTGTTCGAGGTTTAGGAAACGAGGTGTTGGCAGGGACGAGACGGACAGACGGGTCAGTGCGTACGGACCGGTGGCCCGGAAGGAACTGAGGCTGGCTCGGGGTGGAGCCCGAGGCGCGGGATCCGGGTCGATCTGGCAGCGAACGATCCGGAGAGGGCGGTTGGCTTTCGCGTGCTCGCACCGGCGTTGGTTAGGCGACCGACGACGGCTGAGCGACTGACGGGTGCGTTCTTAGCGACCCACTCCGAGCGTGCAAGAGAGCGCGGGGTACTTTGCGCACCGTACTCGACGAGATCCTCACAAGCTCTTCCCAAGCTCTGCACGTTCTCTCCCGGAAGAACAACGACTTGGAGTCGCTGGACACGTCGAACCGACGCGCTTCGAGGGGTGCTACTTTTTTTCTTGGCGACGACGCACCACGGCACCGGCTCGAGCACCTGCATCCTGGCTCGTGCTCGGCTCGGCATCGGCACCCAAGCTGAAGCGTACGCAGGCACGCGCCGTCGCGTCGTCGAGGCCGAGTGCCGACAAGATGCGCGGCGGCGTCGGCGAACCGGAGGAGCACGCGGCTCCGTGCGAAGCTCGCAATCCTGCGAGGTCGAGCGTCGGCAGCAGATTGCGCCCGTCGATCTGGGCAAAGTGGATCATCACCGTGTTGGGCAAGCTGCGCGCGAGCGGCGTCAGGACGCGGTGCACGACGCCACTCGTGGTGAGACCCGCCAAGAAGGCAGACCGCGCGGCGAGCATGCGCTGCGCGCGCTGCTCGGTCGTCGCGACGGCTCGCTCGATCGCGAGTGCGTTGGCCGCGGCGAGTGCCGGACTCTGGGTGCCCGGCCGCAGCCCCGACTCCTGCCCGCCGCCGCGCAGCAGCGGCCGCAGATGGTGCTGCAAGCCGCGACCGAACAGCACGCCGTGGCCGCGCAGGCCGCCTGCCTTGTGCGGCGACAGCGCGATCGCTGCCCCGCTGGCGACGACGTCGGCGAGCGGCAGGCGACCGAGGCTCTGCGCCGCGTCGACGAACAGCGGCACGTCGAGGGCGCGTGCCAACTCGGCAGCCGCACCCACCAGCTGCAGCGTGCCGAGTTCGCTCTGTGCGTGCGCGCAGCAGACGAGCCCCACCGGATGTTCGGGTCGCTGCACGATCGCCGCCCCGTCGGCGTCGACACCGAGCTCGATCGCGCCGCGCGCTTGTGCCGGCTCGAACACCGCCGGATGCTCCGCCGCCGACAGCAGCACCGGCAGCCGCGGATCGCCGAGGCCGAGCACGGCCAGGTTGGCAGCCTCGGTCCCGCCGCTGGTGAACACCACGTCGAGCGCGTCGACGCCGAACACGTTCGCGATCCGTTCGCGTGCGTCCTCGAGCACGGCGCGGGCCAGTCGACCGCCGGCATGCGCACTGGCCGGGTTGCCGGGCGTGCGCTGCTCGACCGCGACGAACTCGGCCAGCACCGCCGGGTCGACCGGCGCGCCGGCGTTGGCGTCACAGTCGAACGCACCGCCGCCGAACGCACCGCCGCCGTCCGTCATCCGACGACCCGCGCGTAGATCGCCTCGTACTGGGCGACGATGCGATCGGTGGCGAAGTGCTCGATCGCGCGCTGCCGCCCCGCCACCGACAGCCGCTGGTGCAGCGCCTCGTCGGTCAGGATCTTCAGCGCCGCCTGCGCCATCGCCTCGGGCTGGTTGAACGGCACCAGCCGCCCGGTGTCGCCGAGCACTTCCGAGCAGCCGCCGACGTCGGTGCTGACGCTCGGCACGCCGCAGCTCATCGCCTCCAGCATCGACAGGCCGAAGCTCTCGGTCTCCGACGCCGACAGGAACAGGTCCGCCTGCGGCAGCAGGTCCTGCACGTTCTCCTGCATGCCGAGGTGCTCGACCTTGTCGATGCAGCCGAGGTCGCTGGCCACCGCCAGCGTGTGGTCGCGGTCGGGACCGTCGCCGATCAGCACGAGCCGCGCCGGGATCTGCTTCTGGATCGCCGCGAACGCGCGCACGACGTCGGCGGTGCGCTTCACCGGCCGGAAGTTCGACGCGTGCACCAGCACGCGTTCCTCGTCGGGCCGCTCGCGCCACGGCTTGCGCGCCACCGGCTTGAAGCGCTCCACGTCGACGAAGTTGTGCACGACCTCGACCTCCTTGCGCACGCCGAACACCAGCTGCGTCTCCTCGGCGAGGTAGCGGCTGACGGCGGTCACTGCGTTCGACTGTTCGAGTGCGAAGCGCGTCGGCCGCATGTAGGCGCGGTCGCTGCCGACGACGGTGATGTCGGTGCCGTGCAGCGTCGTCACGAACGGCATGCAGGCGTTGTCGCCGCACATGCTGCGCGCCAGGAACGCGCTGACCGCGTGCGGGATCGCGTAGTGCACGTGGAAGACGTCGATGTCCGCTTCCTCGCGCACCTCGAGCATGCGCGTCGCCAGCGCCAGGTCGTACGGCGGGTAGCGGAACAACGGGTAGGCCGACACCTGCACGAGGTGGAAGCGCAGCCCCGGCACGCCGCGGCGCAGGCGCCCCGGCCGGTCGTAGCTGAGCAGGTGCACTTCGTGCCCGCGTTGGGCCAGGGCGATGGCCATCTCGGTGGCGACCACGCCACTGCCGCCGACGGTCGGATAGCAGACGATGCCGATGCGCATTGGGCGCGCATGCTAGCGTGCGACGGTGGTGTTGGCGTCCGCCGGTTCGTCGCCGTTCGGCAACGACGACTCAGCGTTCGTCGATCGCCAGCGCCAGCGGCAGTTCGAGCACGATCAGCAGGTTCTGCTGCTCGTCGTAGGCGACGCGGCAGGTGCCACGGAAGGACGTCACGAAGTCGCACAGCGTCTGCGAGCGATCCTGGATGTTGCGGTCGTTGCGCGTGCCCTGGCCCTCGAGCTCGAGTACGGCGCAGTCGTCCTCGCGGCGCGTGGTGACGCGCAGTTCGCCGCCGACGTCGAGGCGGCTCGTCGCCAGCACCAGCGCGCGCTGCACCGCGTAGGCGAGCTGGCCCGGCGTGCAGGCGATCGGCGGCAGTTCGCCGGCGAGGCGCTGGCGCACGACGATCGGCGAACCGAGCTCCTGCATGCAGCCGCGCACCGAGGCGTGCACGACCTCGTCCAGGTCGCTCTGTTCGGGCGCGTCGGCGCGTTCGAGCAGCGAGCTGACGAGCTCCTGCAGGCGCGCGGCCTCGGTCTCGAGCACGTCGGCGACGCCGTCGTCGGTTTCGTCCTCGGCCTCGTCGTCGACCTGCTGCAAGCGATAGGCCTGTTCGTCGATGCGTCCGAGGCACTGGCCCAACAGGGTCGTCAGACGATCGAGTTCCAGGTCACGCTTCATGCCGGCGGATATCGGCCGCCGCGATCGTCGACATGAGGCACGGTGCGACGCCGTGCCCACCGGCACCGTCTCAGCCCGAGGCTCCGGCTTCCTGCCCACCCGGCGTTTCGCCGTGGCGCTCGGCGACAGGTGTCGTGTTCGGCGGCACCACCGGTGACGCGGAGGGATCGGTCGCATCGGCTGCCGGGGCCGCGACGGCCGGTGCCCGCGGCGATTGCGCCGGCATGCCGATCATGCCGAGGAACTCGCCGGCGAACGCCTCGTAGTCGCGCGCGCCGTTGCTGTCCGGGGCGTGCTCGAAGATCGAGCGGCCGAAGCTCGGCGCCTCGGCGAGCTTGACGTTGTTGCGGATGCGCGACCTCGCCAGCATCGAGCCGAAGTGCGCGTCGATCTCGCGCAGCACCTCGGTGCTCAGGTTGGTGCGCGAGTCGAGCATGCACGGCAGCACGCAGGCGATCTGCAGCTGCGGGTTCAGGCGCTTCTGCACCAGCTGGATGACCTCCAGCAGCTTGGCCATGCCCTGCAGCGACAGGTACTCGGCCTGCATCGGGATCACCACGTGGTCGGCGGCGACCAGCGCGTTCGCACTGAGCACGCCGAGCGACGGCGGGCAGTCGAACAGCACGAAGTCGAAGTCCTTCGCCGCCGGGAACGCCTCCAGCGCCTCGCGCAGGATCGTCTCGCGGCCGATGCGGTTGGCGAGCACCTGCTCGACGCCGGCCAGCGACGTGTCGCTCGGCACCACGAACAGGTTCGCCGTCGTGGTCGTCTGCACCAGGTCCTTCAGCGGCACGTCCTCGACCAGCAGGTTGGTCAGCGTGTTGCTCTCCAGGTCGGGGCGCTTGTCGACGTGCACCGTCAGGTTGGCCTGCGGGTCCATGTCGAGCAGCAGCACCTTGTAGCCGCGCCGTGCGAGCCCCGCGCCGAGGTTGACGGTCGTCGTCGTCTTGCCGACGCCGCCCTTCTGGTTGATCACCGCGATGCGCTTCATGGTTGCCTCCGCGGCGATCTTGGAGGATCGGGCGGCCGCAGACGAGCCTCTGCCGACGAAGAAGTGCGTCGGCTGCGCGTTCCGCACACCCGCAACAGGAACTCAGCCCAGCAGCGCCGACAGCTCGCGCACCGGCAGCGGGCCGTCGTGCCAGAACGGTTCGCCGGCGCGCACGCCGATGCGGGCGCCGTAGAACTGGTCGCGGACCAGCGCGCGTTCGGCGACGTCGAGGCCGAGCGTCAGGTGGCTGCGGTCGGGCGGGTTCAGCTGCGAACGGTAGCAGCGCACCACCTCGGCCTTCGCCGCCGCCACCGACGTGATGTCGACGACGAGCGTCGGTTCGATCGGGCGGTTGCCGGGGTAGCGCAGGTGCACGCGCGGGCGGTGCGGCTCGCCGAGCTGCGGT
>CANGSN010000094.1 GCA_947455805.1 Planctomycetota bacterium | reverse complement strand
CGTCGCTCGCGTCGCCGTCGAGGTTGGTGTCGACGAGGCGGTAGATGCCCTTCGGCAGCGCCGCCGTCGTGCCCACGTCGGTGTAGAGCAGGTCGCCCGTGGCGGTGACCGCGACCTTGGTCGGGATCGACGTGCCCAGCGTCGTGGCGCTGCCCGGGATGCTGGCGTAGATCGCCGACTCGCCGAGGTCGTCGAAGTCCTTGTCGCCGTTCAGGTCCTCGAGGCGCAGGATCATGTCGCTGCCGACCGGCGGCGAGCCGGCGTTGGACACCGCGACGTAGACGCGGCCGAGCGCGTCGACGGTCAGGCCCTGGGCCGAAGCCATGGTGATGCCGCCGGGGCCGTTGCTGGTGAACACCTGCGTGAACTCACCCGCATCGTTGGCGTCGCCGTCGCCGTTCAAGTCGCGCAGGGCCAGCACGATGTCGATCGTGGTGTCGGCGATGTAGGCGGTGCCGTCGTCGGCGACGGTGATGCAGCTGGGGTTGGTCAGCGCGATGCCGCTCGCGTCCGAGTAGTAGACGTTGACCTCACCGGCGTCGTTGTAGTCGCCGTCCTGGTTGAGATCCGACAGGCGCCACACGCCGTCGAACGAGCTGTCGACGACCAGCATGTCGACGGTGCGCGCGTAGGGGAGCAGCGGGGGGATCTGGGCGGAGAGCGGCGCCGCCAGCAGGGCGGCCGCCGAGACGAGGAGGGAGTTGTTGAGACGCATTCTCGATAGCCTGGGACGAGCGTAGCATACGAGCCATCGCCGTCTTGTCACTGGGCCCTGCGTCGGGCGATTGCCTCACTTCTGTCGCCACTTCGCCAGCAGCTCGGCTTCGCGCTCCGCCGTCATGCCGGCTTGCCAGGGGCCGTCGCCGCGGCCCTCGCGCACCCAGGCCGCGGTGTCGCGGATGGTCTCGGCGATCGGCCGGAACTGCGCGCCGGCGGCGAGGGCCTTGCGGTTGTCGGAGTGGCCGTTCTTCGCCTTCGGCGTCCAGCAGCCCATCTCGCCCCACGGCGACACGCCGTTCTGCTCGAGGAACTCGTCCGGCACCCAGGTGAACCTGCAGCCGTGGTTCAGCGTGCCCTTGCCGGTGTGCAGGAACTCGGCCGTGCTGATGCGGCCGTCGAAGCCGACGGCGTTCAGCGGGCCCATCGTGCGGTTCTCGATCAGGTGCACGACGAAGGCGCCGAGGTCGCGCACGTCGATGAACTGCAGGTCGTTGTCGGGCTCGCCCGGCGCCAGGCACTCGCCGCCGCGCAGGAAGCGCGCCGGCCAGTAGGTGAAGCGGTCGGTCGGGTCGCCGGGGCCGACGATGTAGCCGGGCCGCACGAGTGTCGCCTTGTCGGGGAACGCCGCCGCGGCCGCGTCCTCGCAGTAGCGCTTCAAGGCACCGTAGCGCTCGTAGTTCTTGCCCATGTCGAGCGTGTACTTGTCCTCGCACTCGCACAGCGGGCTCTGCTCGTCGACCGGAGCGGCGTCCTGCTCGAGCGAGCGGTAGACGCTCAGCGAGCTGATGTAGACGTACTGCGCGACGTTGCCGGCGAGCACCTTGCAGACGTCCTCGACCTCGCCGGTGAAGTAGGCCGAGGTGTCGACCACGGCGTCCCACTGGCGCTTCTCCAGCGCCTTCAGGTCCTGCGGCTCGGACTTCGGGTTCTTCGGGTTCGGCCGCCGGCGCTGGCCGCGCAGCTGCTCGACGTTCGGGAACAGCTTCGGGTTGGTCTTGCCGCGGTTGAACAGCGTGAACTCGTGGCCGGCGGCCAGGCCTGCTTGCACGATCGCCGGACCGAGGAACGCGGTGCCGCCGAGCACCAGGATCTTCTGCTTGCCGCGGTGCGACGGCGCGCGCCCGGGCACCGAGTGTGGAGTCGGCACCGAGTGTGGAGCCGGCTGCGGGCCGTGGGCGTTGGCGGTGGCCGCGGCACCAGCGGTGGCGGCGGCGGCGGCGAGGAACGAACGACGCGAGAGATTCGTGGGCATGGCGCCTGCTACGGACCAAGGGCCCACGCGGTGAGTCGGCGTTGGCAGCGGCGCGAGACGATGGCTGCACACGCCGGCGCCGTTCCGTAGGATGCGCGGCCCCGATGACCGCCCCGAAGTACCACCTGACCAGCTACGGCTGCCAGATGAACAAGCTCGACAGCGAGCTGGTCGAGAGCAAGCTGCGCCAGCGCGGCTACGTCGCTGCCCAGAACGAGGCCGAGGCCGACGTCGTGCTGATCAACACCTGCTCGGTCCGCCAGCACGCCGAGGACCGGGTCTGGAGCAAGCTCGGCAAGCTCCGCATCCGGAAGCGCAGCGAGCCCGGCCTCGTCGTCGGCGTGCTCGGCTGCATGGCGCAGGAGCACAAGCGCTACCTGCTGTCGCGCATGCCGCACGTCGACCTCGTCGTCGGGCCGTCGGCGTTCGGCGACATCGACACGACGGTCGAGACCGCGCGCGGCAAGAACGCCCAGATCGCCGCCGAGCGCGAACCGGCGCGCACCAAGCACGAGGTCGCCGGCGCCGGCGTGCTCAGCGTCGACCAGGGCGTGTCGGGCGACACCATCCGCCGCGACGTGCGCGTGCGGCCGCACCGTTCGCAGGCGTTCGTGTCGGTGATGCGCGGCTGCAACATGCCGTGCACGTACTGCATCGTGCCGTCGACGCGCGGCGACGAGGTCAGCCGGCCGATCGCCGACCTGGTCGAGGAGTGCCAGCGGCTGTGCGACGACGGCGTCACCGAGATCACGCTGCTCGGCCAGACGGTCAACGCCTACGGCCGCGACCTGACCGGCCAGGACGCGACGCTGGCGAAGTTGCTGCGGGCACTGCACACGATCCCGTCGCTGCGGCGGCTGGCGTTCATCACCTCGCATCCGAACTTCCTGAACCAGGAACTGATCGACGCGCTGGCCGAGCTGCCGAAGGTCGCGCGCTACCTGCACCTGCCAGCACAGTCGGGCAGCAATGCGGTGCTGAAGGCGATGCGCCGCGGCTACACGACCGAGCGCTACCTCGCGCGCATCGAGCAGCTGCGCGCCAAGGCGCCGGACATCGAACTGCACAGCGACTTCATCGTCGGCTATCCGGGCGAGACGGCCGCCGACTTCGAGCAGACGGTGGCGTTCCTGCAGCGCATCGGCTTCGCGCAGAGCTACGTGTTCAAGTATTCGCCGCGCCCGGGCACGCTGGCCGCCGAGCTGCCGGACGACGTGCCGGACGCGGAGAAGGAACGGCGCAACGCGGTGCTGCTCGCGGCCCAGGAAGAACTGACGCTCGCCGGCAACCGCCGCCTCGTGGGGCAGACGGTCGAGGTGCTGGTCGAAGGCGAGAGCAAGGTCGCGGGGCGCTTCAGCGGGCGTACTTCGCACCACCGGCTGGTGCACTTCGCCTGCGCCGACCGTTCGCTGATCGGCACCTACGCGCCCGTGCGGGTCACCGAAGCGCTGGCGCACTCGTGCCTCGGCGAACTGCTGGCGCACGACGCGGCGCAGGAAGGGGCGCACGATCGGCCGGAGCACGAGCACCCGCAGGCGGTCGTTCCGCAGTCGGTGAACGCACAGGCGGTGGCCAAGTGAACGACGACCCGCTGCTGCTGGACGCGTGGATGCAGGACGCGATCGAGCTCGCGCACCGCGGGCGCTTCGAGGTCGAACCGAACCCGCGCGTGGGCTGCCTGCTGCTGCAGGATGGGGTCGTCGTCGCGCGCGGCTTCCACGAGTTCTACGGCGGCCGCCACGCCGAGGCGATGGCGCTCGACGAAGCGCGCGCCAAGGGCGCTCGCCCCGACACGGCGGTGGTGACACTCGAGCCGTGTTGCACGCCGAAGGGCCAGGACGGCAAGAAGACGGATCCGTGCGCGCAGGCGCTGGTCAAGGCCGGCATCCGCCGCGTGCTGATCGGCAGCGTCGATCCGGACCCGCGCCATCGCCGTCAGGGCATCGCCGTACTGGAGCAAGCGGGCATCGAAGTGATCGACGGCATCTCGGCGCGTTCCTGCGAGGTGCTCTACGAGCCGTTCCGCCGAGCACTCCAGCTCGAACGGCCGTGGATGCTGTGCAAGTGGGCGATGACCCTCGACGGCAAGACCGCGGCGCCGACCGGCGAAGCGCGCTGGATCAGCGGCCCCGAGGCGCGCAAGAAGACGCACGAGCTGCGCGCGCACTGCGACGGGGTGATGGTGGGGTTCCGCACGGCGCAGATCGACGACCCGGAGCTGACCGTTCGCCACGTCGAGGGCAAGCAACCGGTGCGCGTCGTCGTCGACCCGCTGGCCGAGATCGACGACGACAGCAACCTGGTGCGCACGGCGAAGAAGGCGCCGACGTGGCTGCTGGTCAGCGAAGACGTCGACCCGCTGCGCGCCGGCATGCTCGCCGACCATGGCGTCACCGTGATCCACGTGCCCAGTGCCGAAGGGCCGCGGCGCCTGCATCTCGGCCACGCGTTCCAGGAACTGCGTCGCCGCGGGCTACGGCGCGTGCTGGTCGAAGGTGGCGGCGGGCTGGTCGCGCAGATGTTCGCGTGGAACGCGGTCGATCAGGTGCTCGCGTTCGTGGCGCCGAAGATCATCGGCGGGCGGTTCGCGCCGACGCCGGTCGCTGGTGAGGGCCGGCCGTGGATGGCGGAGGCGTGGCGGCTGGTGGAGGTGCACCACGAGGTGTACGGGCAGGATCTGGCGATCGCCGGGTTCGTCGCCGGGGCGTGAGGAGGCTTCGTCTGCAGGCACCCGAGTATATGGCCAGCCTCTCCTGGTCAGTCTGAAGCCAAGGTGCGTTTGCCCTCATCGCAGGTCAGCCCGATCTCTTGCCAACTGGCTCGAGAGATGCGCCTTGCGCGCTTCGGCTTTTCCAGTTACTGTTGTGAATACAGGAAGTAGTGCGACACGGATCTTCTTCTGAGTCGGCTAATTCCTTTCCGGAGGCATTCTATGAGCTGGGATGAGATCAAGAGGCGGGTGGAGGCCGCGGGTGGGGTGTATACGACCACCATGGATAAGCTGCGCGATGCTGAGGGTGCGGGAAAGCTTGGTGTTCACATCAGGACCAACATTAGCAAGAGCTTGGCTGGCATTGGTCTGGGGCACATACCTATTGAGCTTCCGTCAAACCAGCACGAACAAGTTCGTCTCTTCAAGAGGGGGACCTCAGTGGGGGACTTGATCGACCAAGTTCTCAATCCAGGCGATCAGAATGACAAGAAGCTGGTTGAGCTCCTAGGTAGCGGAGGGCCTGACTACCGCTCGATAGTCCATCGTATTCGTGAACTCGTGGAAGAGTGATCCACCATGTTGCGATTGTTTCGACTTTTGTTGGTGGTGATGGCAATGGGTTTGATTGCTGTTGCCGTTGCTGTCTCTGTCACTGATCGGCAGCTCGAGCTTCTATACGGGTCTTCTGTCCCGTCCGTTGTGCGTGTTTTGCGCGAAACCGTGCCGAGTGCAGATCGTGTGCCCTTCCTGGTGGGATTGGGGGTGCTGACTCTAGCCCTCCTGTTGTTGTCATTGACTTTGCGGTCGCGGCCTCTAGACGTGACTTCGCGTGTTGAGGTCTTGGGCCGCAATGAGACGCCTGGTATGCGCGCACCAGCTCCTGGTGCAGTTGTGCCCAGCTCTTTCGCTTCGCCTGCCTCCACGGCCAACAGTCTTGATTTGGGGCAGCAGGAGTCGCGCAGGGCTTTCTCTGAAGGTGCCTTGCGATCTGCGGCTGCTCCTCCAGTAGCTGAGATTGGCAAAGCTGATGCAGCTGAGGCTTCCGAGTCGTCGGAATCTCCGAGTGGAGGCTCAGTAGGCGGCCTCCTGGGTGTGCTAGCAGTTTTGGGGCTCGCAGGGGTGGGTCTGTTTTACTTTATGAACACCAAGAGATCTTCGCCTGCGGGGAGCCTCAGTTACGTGTGTCCGAAATGTGGGCATGAGAAAGTGTACGGCGGATGCGGCAACTGTCACTCCAAGAACGCATATAAGCTTGTGCACTCTGATTTGTATAATGTTTTCCAGTGTTCGGTCTGTGATGACAGGGTTGTGCCGCGTAAGCGCTGTGAGAAATGCGGAATTGAAGTAGGGCCATCATTCTTCCGGGTAGTGATTTCAAGATAGGCCGGAAAGTCGAGGGTCAGCGGCATCAGCATTCACTCTCATCTTGTATCTGCCCTGGGTTGCTCGGGCCGCCCTATTCACTGAGGCATCAGCGCGACAGATGACCCGTTCTCCCAACCGCGGTGACCACCGCCCGCGTCGCCCCACCCGGCAGCGCACACCGGCCGAGTCTCGCCTCGACGATCCGCCACGTCCGCCAGTTCGCGCCGTCGAACGTCTGCACGACGACGAACTGCGCGTCCTCGCCCGCCTGCCACGTCACCACCTTGCCGCCTTCGCCGTCCTCGACCTTGCCGGTCGGCGGCGCCGGCTTCTTGTTGCCGAGCCACGGCATCGCCGGCACCAGCGCCGGCTCGCGATACAGCTCGCGCAGCGCCCCGGCGACGTTCGGTGAGTCGTCGCGCAGGTACTTGAAGCTGTAGTGCACGTGGCCCGGCGACGCGTCGCCATTGCGCGTCAACGTGATCACGTCGCGCATCTCGGTCGGGCGGTAGTCCTTCTCCTTGCCGTTCATCCGGTAGGTGCCGAGGCCCGGCCAGATCATGCGACGCTTCGGATTCTGCGAACGCCAGTAGTCGAGCAGCACCGGGAAGCTCTGCGCCTTGCGGTCGATCGGCCAGTAGAGCTGCGGCGCCAGGTAGTCGAGCCAGCCCTTCTGCATCCAGGTGACGACGTCGGCGGCGAGCTGTTCGTACTGGTCGACGCCGGCACTGGTGCCCTTCGGCACGCCGGGGCGCGAGATGCCGAACGGGCTGATGCCGACCTGCACCCACGGCTTCTCGCTGTGGACGAGCTCGTAGAGCTTCTGCACGTAGGTGTCGACGTGCATGCGGCGCCACGCCGTGCGCGCTAGCTTGCCGCCGCCCTTCGTGTACTTCGCGTAGCTGGCGTCGTCGGCGAACTGCTTGCCCTCCGGATAGGGATAGAAGTAGTCGTCGATGTGCACGCCATCGACGTCGTACTTGCGCAGCAGGTCCTGCACGGTGGCGAGCGACCACTTCTGTGCCGCAGGCAGGCTCGGGTCCATCCACTGATACTTGTTGTGCTCGACCACGAGTTGCGGCGCCTTCTGCGTGACGTGCGATGGGTGAGGCTCGCTCTTGCCGGCCGGGTGCCAGGCGCGGAACGGGTTGAACCAGGCGTGCAGCTGGATGCCGCGCGCGTGGCATTGCGTGATCAGGTGGGCGAGCGGATCGAAGTTGCCGTCGGGCGCCTTGCCTTGGGTGCCGGTCAACCATTCGGACCACGGCTCGAGCGACGACTGGTAGAACGCGTCGCCGGCGGGACGAACCTGGAAGACGAGCGCGTTCAGGTTGAGTTCGGCGGCGCGGGCGACGATCGCGTCGAGCTCGGCGCGCATCGCCGCGGCGGTGAGCCCGGGCCGGCTCGGGAAGTCGATGTTGTCGACGGTGGCGACCCAGGCGCCGCGGAACTCGCGGGCGATGGCCGGCGGCTCGGTGGCCTTGCCGGTGCGATCTTGCGCGAGGCTGCGCAGCGAACAGGCGGCCAGCAGCAGGAGGACGAGCAGCAGCGGGAAGCGGTGCATGGCGGATGGGGCGCGGACGAGCGGCGCGGCGGGTGGTGCCGAACGGCCGGTATCATGCCGACTTCGCATGCGCACGGAAGCGCGCGCAGGAACGCTCGCCGACGGTGCCCAGGTGTTGGCGTTCCGGGCCAACTTCCTGTGCGACGCCAACGGCAACGATCGCGCGTCGTCGGCGGTGCGTCGTGAGTGGAGCGCGGTGTCGGTGTGAGCCCGGTGCGATCGCAGCGTGCAGCAGCTACGTTGCCCGGCCCGCGACGAATAGTTCGCCGCGCCTGCCGCACTCGCCAAGATGCCCGCCTTCGTCCGCCCCGTCGTGCTCGCGTTGTGGACCGCGACCCTCGCTGCCCAGAGCGAACGTCCACCCGAAGCATTCCAACTTGCGGTCGGTTTGCAGCAGCGTGGGCTGTTCGACGAGGCGGCGGAGAAGTTCACCGCGTTCCTGACCGAGCAGCCGCAGCATGCGCTGGTCGCCGAAGCGCACTACCGCCTCGGCCTGTGCCACGTCGAAGGCAAGCGCGTCGACGCCGCGATCGCAGCACTGCAGCAGGCGGAGGCGAAGGGCGGTCCGAAGTTCGCGCTGCTGGCCGAGTGCCGCTACCGGCTCGGTGGCCTGCTGGCGCAGAAGGGCGACCATGCCGGGGCCGCTCAGCAGTTCGAAGCGCTGGCGGGTTCGGTGGCGAAGGACCACTACCTGCTGGCGGCGGCGTGGTTCGGGGCGGGCGAAGCGCACCGCGATGCCGGCGACGACGACCGCGCGCAGCCGGCGTTCGCAGCGGCGGCGGAGGCGGCGACCGGCGAACGCGCCAGCTACCGCTTCGCGGCGCTCTACCAGCTCGGCTTCACGCAGCTGCGGCAGCAGCAGCTGCCGGCGGCGGCGGCGACGTTCACGGCGGCGGCGGGTGCGGCTCCCGACGACGCGGCGAAGGGCGAGTGCCACTACCTGAGCGGCGACGCGATGCTGCGCCTGCGCGAGTACGACGCCGCGCAGAAGGCGTTCGCGCGCAGCGTGAAGCTCGGCGGTGAGTTCGCCGACGACGCGGCGGTTGGCCTTGGCTGGGTCGCGGTCGGCCGCGACGACAAGAAGGCCGCGATCGCCGCGTTCACCGCGGTGCTCGCGCAGCACGCACAGTCGCCGCGCGCCGCCGAGGCGCGGCTCGAACTTGGCCGCGCGCTCTACCAGGACGGCCAGGCGGCGACGGCGGAGACGGCGCTGCAGCCACTGCTGCTGGCCGGCGTCGACGCCGCGCTGCAGCAGCAGGCGCAGGAACTGCTCGGCTTGTGCGCGCTGGCGACCGGGGCCGGCGACAAGGCGGTGGCCTCGCTGCAGCAGGCGCTGCTGCAGGCGAAGGACGACGACAAGCCGCGGCTCTGCTACGCGCTCGGCGAAGCGCTCGCCAACCTGCAGCGCTGGCAGGATGCGGTCGCTGCCTACCAGCAGGTGCCGGCTTCGGCGCCGGCGACGCTGCGCGGCGACGCGCTCTACGGCGCCTGCTTCGCGCTGCACGCACTCGGCCAGCACGAAGCCTCGCTGCAGCTGGCGCTGCAGGTGCTGGCGCTCGAGCCACCGCATCGCCTAGCCGGCGAAGCGCGCCTCGCGGCGGCGGAGAATCGCTTCGCGGTGCAGCAGTACGAAGCGGCCGAAGCCGACTACGCGGCGCTGGCGAAGGGCCCG
>CANGSN010000093.1 GCA_947455805.1 Planctomycetota bacterium | reverse complement strand
GACGCCGCCTCTTCGGTGGCGACGGTGCCGCAGGTGCTGACGCTGCTGAACGGCTTCCTCGACCAGCGCGTGCTCGAAGGCCAGTCGGCGCTGAAGGCGGCGATGGAGACAGCACCGAACGGCGAGCGCCGCGTGCGCATCGCCTTCCTGACGACGCTGAACCGCGAGCCCACGCCGAAGGAGGCGACCGACTGGCGCAAGGCGATCGCGATCCACGGCGAGGCCGTGATCAAGGACCTCGTCTGGGTCCTGTGCAACAGCAACGAGTTCCGCTTCCTCCGCTGATCCGAGACCAGAGACCGAGGACCACGACCATGACGCTCAAGAACCTGATCCGCGGCACCGATCTCGCGACCCGCCGCTCGTTCGTCTCCGGCATGGCCGGCTCGCTGCTCGGCGTCGGCGCCGCCGCGACCTTCGGCCCGCGCGCCCTGGCGCAGGTGCTGCTGCAGGACCCGCAGCCGGCCGCACAGACCGGCCCGCTGGTCCTCGGCCGCGCCACCGCCAAGCACGTCATCTACTGCTTCATGCGCGGCGGCATGACCCACATCGACACCTTCGATCCGAAGCCCGGCAAGATCACGCAAGGCCCGACCGAAGCGCTGAGCACGCGCGCCGACGGCGTGCAGATCGGCCAGTACTTCCCGAAGCTCGCCGAGCACATGAACAAGGTGTGCATCGTCAGCTCGATGTCGAGCAAGCAAGGGGCGCACCCGCAGGCGCAGTACCTGATGCGCACCAGCTACGAGCTGCGCGGCACCATCCAGCACCCGAGCCTCGGCGCCTGGTGCCACCACCTCGGCGGCCGCCACAACCAGACGCTGCCCGGCCACGTCATCCTCGGCGGCGGCGCCGACCTGCCGGGCGCCGGCTTCTTCCCGCCGGAGTTCCAGCCGCTGCCGATCGGCAGCGCCGAGGACGGCCTGCAGAACGCCAGCCTGCCGCGCGGCGTCGACGAGGAACGCTTCCAGCGCCGCCTGCAGAAGCTGCAGCAGCTCGACCAGGCGTTCGGCGAACAGCACGGCCAGCGCGCGGTGCAGTCGTACAGCAAGACCTACGCCGAGGCGGTGAAGCTGATGCGCAGCAGCGACCTGACCGCGTTCGACCTCGACCTCGAGTCGGCGGCGATGCACCAGGCCTACGGCCAGACGGGCTTCGGCGCCGGCTGCCTGCTGGCGCGCCGCCTCGTCGAGCACGGCGTGCGCTACGTCGAAGTCGTCAGCGACGGCTGGGACACGCACGCCGACAACTTCGACCGCGTCGGCGAACTCGCCCCGGCGATCGACCAGGGCCTCGCGGCGTTGCTCGCCGACCTCGATGCGCGCGGGCTGCTCGAGCAGACGATGGTCGTGCTGGCGACCGAGTTCGGCCGCACGCCGGACATCGACCAGGACCAGGGCCGCAACCACTACCCGCAGGCGTTCAGCTGCCTGCTCGCCGGCGGCGGCGTGAAGGGCGGCCAGCGCTACGGCAGCACCGACGCCGAAGGCCGCACGGTCGTCAGCGAGCCGACGTCGATCCAGGACCTGAACGCGACGATCGCGCACGCCTGCGGCATCCCGACCGACCACGTGGTCACCTCGCCGTCGGGCCGGCCGTTCAAGGTCGCCGACAAGGGCACGCCGATCACCGAGATCCTGCGCGGCTGAGCCACGCTGGTAACGAACCCGTCGACGCCGCGGCCGGGCCCTGCCTTGGCTATCGTGCCGCCGCGCGTCGCCTGACCCCGACGCTTCGAATCACCCCCTACCCCATGCGCATCCCCTTCCTTTCGCTGTTGCCGTTCCTGCTCGTCGCCACGCCGGTGCTGGCGCAGACGCCCGACAAGCCGGTTGCCGACAAGCCGGTCGCCGAGAAGCCGGCCAAGGACGGCAAGGCCGCGGCGGTCGACTTCGAGAAGCAGATCTGGCCGATCCTCGAGAAGAGCTGCATCGAGTGCCACTCGACCGCGGCCCCTGGCCCCGACGGCAAGACGAAGAAGCCGAAGGGCGGCGTCGTGCTCGACAGCAAGGACGGCATCACCACCAGCAAGAAGGGCAAGCTGATCGCGGCGAAGAAGCCCGACGACTCGCTGCTGTTCACGTCGATCTCGCTGCCGGCGGACGACGACGACCGCATGCCGCCGAAGAAGAAGGGCGCGCCGCTGCCGCAGGACCAGCAGGACCTGATCAAGAAGTGGATCGAAGAGGGCGGCTCGTTCGGCAGCTGGACCGGCAAGAAGGCCGACGACAAGGCGAAGGACGCGCCGAAGGGCAAGGAGGCCGAAGCGGGCGGTGACAAGGGCAAGGACAAGCCCGCCGACAAGCCGAAGGAGAAAGAGAAGGAGGCCCCGCACGTGCGTCTGCAGAAGGGCCTGCAGCCCCTCCCGGCGGCGACGCTGGCGACGTTCGCCAACGGCCCGTTCCTGGTCCAGAGCCTCGGCGACGGCAGCCCGCTGCTGCGCGTCGGCTGCGCTGGCCGCAGCGACGAAGTCGACGACACAGCACTGCGCACGCTGGCGCCGATCGCCTCGCACGTGGCCGAGCTCGAGCTGGCGCGTTCGCGCGTGAGCGATGCGGCCTGCGAGACGATCGCCGCGATGCCGCGCCTCTTGCGCGTCGATCTGCGGCAGACGCAGGTCGGTGACACCGGTGTGGCGAAGCTGGCGGCGTGCAAGGAGCTGCGCGACGTCAACCTGTTCGGCACCAAGACCGGCGACTACGCGATGGCGGCGCTCGGCGGGCTGAAGGCGCTGCAGAATCTGTATGTGTGGCAGACGGAGGTCAGTGCGGGCGCGGTCGTGCGGCTGCGCGAGCAGGTGCCGGGCGCGCGCGTGGTGTTCGCGGCGGAGCTGCCGGAGCCGATGGCGGAAGGGGCCGGTGGTGCCCGTCGCCGCGCGCAGAAGTGAGCGTTCCCTGCCGGCGCCTGTAGCCCGCCGGGCCGTGGGGCGCCCCACCGAGGGTGACGGGCCCGATCGACTTCTGGCAAGTGCGGAACGCGGCGCAGCGCACGCGGGAATCTGCGCGCCTCACCCGCTCGCAGCACATCGACTGTCCCGTTCGGCTCGCGCGCTCCGCCCCACCGACGCAGCCCTCGCAAACTCGCGCATCGAGAAGCCTCCTCAGGGCAGCATCACCTTCGCGGCGCCCGCCAGCGGCACCGTGAGCCGCGACCCCAGGGGCGTGCGCACACGCGACTCGAGCGCGACCTCGTAGGTGCCGACCGGCACCCGGTCGATGCGCCATGGTCCGTCGATCGGTGCATTGCTGACGATCACCAGCCCAGCCATCGGCCCGCAGCCGGTCAGGTGCAGACGCGACCCTGGTGCCAGGGGCGCACGGCCACGTTCGACGACGACCGCGCCGTTCGGCAGGGCTTCCGCTAGCCGCAGGTCGTGCACGTGCTGGGTGGCGACGAGCCAGGCCGGTGGCACGAGGAACGTGAAGACCTCGCCGCCGGAGTGGATGCGCACCCACGGGAAGCGCTCCAGCACACCAACGAGTGCGAACCCGCATCCGCCGTGCACCACGGCTTCGCCCACCCCCGTTGGCTTGCCGGTCTCGAGTTCGAAGTCCGACCGTGGCCGGCCATCGACACCGAGCAACCGGAACCGCACCCGTGGGCTGCGCAGCAGTTCCACCACGTCGCCCGCCTCGACCGCTCGGCCCTCCGGATCGAGTCCGAGAGCCTGGGCCATCCGATCGACCTCGATTCGACCCCGACCACCGCGCCCGACCACGAGACAGAACTCGCCACCAGCCCCGCAGCGCACCGTCTGATCGTGGACATCGGTCTCGGGCCACCATTCCAGCAGTTGCCCAACGGCCGGCCCACCATCGGGCCAGAGCACCCGACCGCGCGCAACGGTCTCCGGCAGCAGGTCGAGTCGCGCGAGGTGACGGTTGCCACCGAGGTACTCGGTGCTGCCGATGGCAAACGGAACGGTGTTCCCAACGTCCCCCACGAGCCTCCAGGTCACGGACAACACTGGCGCCGCCTCGGCCACCCGCACACGGAGCAGGCCTTCGATCGAGGACGCACCCGCCGGCACGGCTGCGAGATCGAAGCGGAACTCGCCCAGCACCTCCCCACGCGTCGCCTCGGCACGCAGCGCCACCACGAGCTGACGCCGCCCGCAGGCGAGCAACGCCGTCACGACCTCCGGCGAGCAGCGCACGTGCAGGCCGACCTCGCATTCGATCGGCGTGAAGTCGATCGCGCCGAGCTGCCAATCGTCGGCAGCCAGCACGTCGGATCGCTCGAACGAACGCCGGTGCAACGCACCGTTGGCGAGGAACGCCACCAGCTCGCACCTCGTGGTCGGCACGGTCGCGACCTCGAACGAACCGTCGGCCGCGACCTGGTGGAGCTTCGCAGCACCGGCGGCTCCTGGCAGCACGAGACGAAACGACATGGCGCCAGCCATCTCGCCGGAGATCCGGATCCCGTGCGGGCGCCTCGGCGCGATCGGCGACACGTCGCCTGTTGGCGAGACCGTCGTAGCCCGCGATTCCGATGGCCCGCCGACGGGGGCTTCGGTGGTGCCGCGGTCGACCACGCGAGCCTGCTCGATCCTGTTCTCGCTGCCGGACGTCGACGGCGGCGACCAGAACCACAGGACCGAAGCGGCGGTGACCAGGAGCAGGGGCAGCAGCAACCAGGTTGCTCGGTGCGAGCGAAGCGTGGGTGACGGCGGGACCACAGCCGGTCCTGGCGGGCGCATCCGCGTTCGACTCACGAGGTGCGGGCAAACTCCGCCGTCAGCGAATGGGACCGACGTGGACGGGCGCGGAAGGGCGACATCCGTCGTCCGACGTCGCGGCCCGCCACTTGGGAACGCAAGGTCTATCGGACCGGGAAGATGAAACTGGTCGGGGCGAGAGGATTTGAACCTCCGACCTTTGCGTCCCGAACGCAACGCTCTACCAAGCTGAGCCACGCCCCGACCGGGCGAAACCGCGCCTTGCGGCGCGGATCGAGGCGGGGACGTTAGCCAGCGACGGAACTCGGGTCAAGCGTGCGCCCTCGTTTCCCCGCCGGCTCGTGGCACCGACCGTTCCGACCCGTTCGCCGCCCGGCGATGTCGCGCCGCCCCAGCGCCGGACCGGCTGCTGGCGGACGGATCCGGTCGAGGCCCCCCCGACCCGGACCATCCGGACCACGCCCAGCACCGACGGCACATCCGCACCCACCGCGCCCGGCAACCGCCGCGACGAACGCGCGCACGCGGCCACCGCTCCACCAGCAGGACGACGCATCGATCCCGGCAACTCCGAACGCTCGGCGACGCGAGCTTGCCCGTCGCGCTCCGGTGGCACACACGCAGCAACCTCTCGCACACCCGCGACGAACCACGAACGCACCGCGCAGTCCGCGCACCTCTCCCACTTCGTCGCCACGCACACGACCGCATCGCGTTGCCGCGCGGCAAGCAAGCGGTGCGCAGCGCACGCTCGCTCGTTAACGTCCACACGACTCGCGATCGCCGCCACGAACGCGACGACGACGCACCTCGCCGACGGATCGCCGCACCGACGATCCGCCCCGCCCCAACCGCCACCCGAACGCCGCCCCGCCCGCCCCGAGCCGCATGCGTTTCCTCCTGCTGATCCCCGAGGTCCGCGAGCTGCTCGCCGAAGGCGACCACGCGGGGCGCATGCAGGTCCTGCAGGAGATGCACCCGACCGACGTGGCGTCGGTGCTGAACGGGCTGCAGACCGACGAAGTCGCCAAGGTGCTGTCGCTGTTCCCGACCGACACCGAGCGCGACGTGTTCAGCTACCTCGAGCCCGAGGTGCAGGAGCAATACATCGCCGGGGCCGGGCGCGAACGCGCGCAGAAGGTGCTGCAGTCGATGCTGAGCGACGACCGCGCCGAGTTCCTCGAGCGCTTCGATCCGCGCGTGCGCGACCAGTTGACCTGCATGCTGCCGACGGCGGCGCGCGAGGACCTGCTGCGTCGCAGCACGTTCCGCGAGGACCAGGTCGGTTCGTTCTTGAGCGCCGACTACGCGGTGCTGAACCCGCTGCTGACCGCGCGCGGCGCCGTCGCCGAGCTGCGCCGGCAGGCGCCGAGCAAGGAGACCATCTATTACAGCTACGTCGTCGACCGCTTCGGCAAGCTGGTCGGCTTCGTCTCGCTGCGCGACCTGATCCTCGCCGACGAGACGACGCCGGTCGGCGAGATCATGAAGACCGACCTGGTGTCGGTGACCGCCGAAGCCGACCAGGAAGAAGCCGCGCGCGTGATCCGCGACTACGACCTGATCGCGCTGCCGGTCGTCGACACCGCCGGGCGCCTCGTCGGCATCGTGACCCACGACGACGCCGTCGACATCGTCGAAGAAGAGGCGCAGGAAGACTTCGAGAAGATGGCAGGCGTCACCGGCGACAGCGAAGGCGAGGACTTCCTCGCCGAGCCGGTGCTGCGCCAGTTCCGCCGCCGGGCCCCGGTGATCTGCCTGCTGGCGCTGTTCTGGCTGATGACGGCGTCGGTGATCCAGGGCTTCGAAGGCCTGCTGCACGGCAACGTGCTGCTGGTCGCGACGATGCCGATGGTGATGGCGATCGGCGGCATGGTCGGCAGCCAGGCCAGCACGCTGATCATCCGCGCCCTCGCCAACAAGACCGCGTCGCCGTTCCGCGCGATGCTGAGCAAGGAAGTGCTGGTCAGCCTGACGCTGGCCGTGGTGCTCGGCGCCGTCGCGTTCGGCAACTCGCTGCTGCTGCAGACGATGAAGGGCGACAGCATCGACTTCGGCGCCACCGCGCACATAGCAATGGTGATCGCGCTGGCGATGGGCGCCGACGTGGTGTTCGCCGCAGCACTCGGCGCCAGCATCCCGAATCTCGTCAAGATGCTGCGCATCGACCCGGCGCTGATCAGCACGCCAGCGGTGACCGCCCTGACCGACCTGACCGGCGCCTCGATCTTCTTGCTGCTGGTCACCCTGCTGCTGTGAACGGCGGCAGTTCGCCGGGCAGCACGTAGAGGCCGAGCGGCGTCGCCACGGGTGCGATGTGGACGACGCGGTCTTCGTGCACGAACACGCGGCACGACGCGAACACCAGTTCGAGCCCGGCGGCGCGCGACAGCAGGCCGAGCAGGGCGCCGAACTGCGGCAGCACGCGCGCGATCAACTGGCCGATGCACGGCGATGCGGCGTTGCGCTGCAGTTGCGGCACGCTGCGCACGACGATGCCGTCGACGAGCACGACGGCGCGCGGCTGCACCACGTCGTCGCCGTCGCGGTAGCCGAGGTGCACTTCGTGGCCGACGAACGCACAGGCGTCCGGCGCGCCGAGGCGCGCGTGCACGGCGACGAGATCGCGGCCGCGCAGGTCGGCCGCGGCGAGGACGACAGGACGATCCGGACGTTGGACGGATTGCACGCCGGACAGGATCGCCAGATGCGTGAAGGTCCGGCTGGCGCTGCGGCAAACGGCGGCGAAGACGGCGCCGGCGACGGTTCGAAGGTCAGCGGCGCGCGTGCGCCGCCAGCCAGGCCGCGATCGGCAGCAGCGTCGCCTCGTCGGGCATGCGCCCACGATCGTCGACCAGCGACGCGGCGGGGCCGAGCGTGTGGCCGCGACCCGCCAGTTCGCAGAGCTCGACGTCGCGATTGCCGGCGGTGCGCAGGGCCGCGGCCAGCGCCCGCCCACCGGCGAGCGGCGTGCTGGCGCCGTTCACGCCCTGCAGGATCAGCACCGGCATCGGCAACTGGGCCGCTTGCGCGGTGACGTCCGGCACGGTGCGGCCGTCGGCGTAGACGTGCACGTTGCACAACGGCGAGAACGCGAAGTCGAGGATCTCGTCGAGGCGCGGGCGCACCTCGCGGGCCAGAGCGAGCGCGCCGTCGCCGTCGGTGTCGAGGCGCGTGCTGACGCACACGCCGTCGGGACCGCGCTTTGGATCGCCGGACGCAGCGTCGGGGCGGTGCGGTGACGCACCGGCGCTGGCCGGTGCGCGCGTCCCCGCGGTCACTTGATCTTGTGCACGTTCGTCACGCTGAGCGTGTCGTTCGCACCGTGGCAGACCGCGCAGGCTTCGGCGCCGGCGAGGCTGGTGTTCGCGTCGATGTGCGCGATCGCCGGCGAATCGCTGTGGCAGCTGCTGCAGGCCGCGCGCCAGGCGCGGGTCGGCACGCCCTGGTTCGGGTGCAGGCGATCGTCGGGCAGCTGCCAGGCGGTGTTGTCGCCGTGGCACTTGGCGCAGTCCTGGACGCCGCCCGGCATGCCCGGGAACACGCCGTTGTGCAGGTTGTGCAGCAGGAAGCGGAACTCGACCGAGGTGCCGAACGGGTTGCCGGTCGTCGGGTTCTCGTAGAGCAGCGTGCTCTCGGCGCCGGCGGTGCCGTGGCAGCTGAGGCACGCTTCGACGCTGCGGCGGCTGCCGCCGTGGAACTGCAGGCTGTCGTGGCAGCCGTAGCAGGCCTGCGGATCGATGCGGCTGACGACGACCTCCTGGTCGGCGGCGCCGAACAGGAGATTGACGGCGGTGCTGTCCGCTCCTTCGCGGTAGGTCGTGTTCTCGCCGCTGCGCGTGACCGTGAACGAACGCGAGCCGTGGAAGTCGAGGATGTAGGTGCCGTCGACCAGCGCCAGTCCGGTCCAGTCGCCCCAGTCCTCGCCGATGACCGGCGAATCGTCGAGCGCGCCCGGATAGACCGCCGGGATCACGTAGTCCTTGGTGTAGCTGGCCAGGATCTCACCGGCCCCGACCTCCGACGTCTCGGTGACGGTGCCGGTCACCGCGTCGACGCTGAGGCCGCTGTTGACGGCCGCCGTGGTGACGACCTGGACCGAGGCGCCGATCGCGTGGGCGATCTTCAGGTTCGGCTTGTAGTTGGTGCGGAACTGCGAGCCGAACCACAGGCGGTTGCCTTGCACCCACTGGACCCGCAGGAACTCGCGCAAGCCGGGCGTGCCGCCGTCGAGCAGGATGTAGTTGTCCTTGACGATCCCGGTCGACGAGACCACGTCGATGTAGTTCTGGGTCACTGCGGCACCCGCCGCGAGGGGCGTGCTGGCGCCGGTGCCGGTCACGCGCAGGAACGTCGTCGCCGCGCCGGTGACGTTCCAGATCGGCGCATCGGGGATCGACAGCGTGTTCAGCGACCCGTCGGAGGTGCCGGTCGGCACGTAGAACGCGAGCTCCGGGATCTTGACGGTGTAGGGTCCGTTGCCGCTGAAGTAGGCCGGCGCCATCCGCATGTAGCTGAGCATCTGCGGATTCGTGGACGGGCCGCTGAGGATCGACTCGATGGTCGAGAGGCTGCTGGCCGCGACCGGGGCACCGGCGTCGTTCTCGATCCGGAACGTCT
>CANGSN010000092.1 GCA_947455805.1 Planctomycetota bacterium | reverse complement strand
TCATCGCGCGCGCACTCGCACCAACCGGTGCGGCAGGAGTAAAGATCTATCCAATGGACGAGGTTCGCCGCCGTCTGCTCGAGCAGTTTGGCTACACGCTGACATTCCGCCGCCACGGCTGGGCCGAGTGCCTGCTGCTCCACGCCGGCGAGCGCTGGTTCGGCAGCGGTAGCGACGATAGCGACGCTCTCGAACACGCCCTCGCGCAGGCCCTGCCGTCGGCGCTCGCCAGGGAACTGTTCGCTGCGGCGATGGGCTCGGCGGTGGGGAACGGCGCGACGGCAGAGCCAGTCAGCGCGTCGGCTGCGGCCTCTCCGGCCGAATCGACGACCGCAGTCAGGGGTGGCTTCGTGGAGGCTGCGGAGGTCGCCCCGCTGCCGGCGCTGCCGCCGTTGGGGCGGGACATCACGCCTTGCGCCGAGCAGGTCTCGGCCCCGCAGCTGCCCAACCCTTTGTCGGCGGCGATCCAAGGCGCTGCGGCCCTAGCGGTCGATCTCCCGCCCGAACCGGCCGCGGCCGATCTCGCGTCGGAGCCGCGTGTCGTTCCGCTGCTCGCCGACGTCCCCGACCTCGCTGACCCCGGGACTCCCGCCGCCCTCGAGCCCGAGCCCAATTCGGCGGCCACTCCGCCGGCTGTTCCCAACGCCGACCACTGGCTGTCGCCTCGCGAGGCCCTCGACGAGCTGACCGCCCTCGAACACGCGATCCGCATCAACTACGACGAGGCGTCGCTGCTGGCGCCCGCCCGCCAGCGCCTGCTGCTGACACAATGGATGGCGCGCGGCCGCTCGGTGCAGGACGCCTGCCCTGGCGACGCCAGCGTCGAACACCGCGTCTACGAGCTGTCGCAGTGGATCGGCAAGCTCGCCAAGGTCTGGTGGCCTGGCTCGGTTCGCGTGCTGATGAAGTGGCACCAACCGGAGGACTGCCGCCAGGACGTCGAGGCCGACCCCGGTACCGAACTGCACCGCTGGCGCGATGTCGAACTCGCCGCCACCGCCACCCTGGAGCGCCTCGAAGAAGCCGACCATGACGCCGGCTTCGACGAGCTCGGCTGGGCTGACGCCATCGCCCTTCGTCCCGCTCCCGAGGACCCGGTGAGGGCGCTGCAGGCCGTCCGTGAGCAGATCGAGCGATTCACCTTGCCTCGGCTGACCGGGCCGGCGGATGCGGCTCACGCGTCGAGCCTGTCGCCGTCGCTGCAGGGCCAGGCACTCGGCGATCCGGCGACCTGGATCGAACTCGCGCGAACCCTCCGCTGGCTGCGTGGCAGCGTTGACGACGCGGAGATGTGGGGTGCAGCGATGGGGCGCCTGCGATGGCTCGTCGGCCTCAGGGAGGCGCCTGCCGACCTGCGCAGTCTGCAACGGACGCTGATCGGCATTCTCGATCCAGCCCACCGCCCGGCATCGAGTTGGCAACGCGAGCTCCGGGTGCACGAGCGGCGGCGGCTGCAGCAGCGCAAGGAGCTGTTGGCCAGGAAACCGCTGCCGGCGTGGAGCGACTCCGTGCTGCGTGCATGGATCGACTCTGCGATGGCGCTGGGAGAGGCGATGCCCAATCCAGAACTGGCTTCGCTGCTGGGGCCCGTGGGCGAACGCGTGCTGGCGATGGACAGCCAAGCACTCGCCGAACGCCGACAGCGTCGTCGCCTCGCCGCCGTGCAACAGTTGCTGCGCAAGGCCGGGGTTCGCGGGCCTGCGGCCACCGCCAGCGCTGACGGGGCCGATGCCGACAGAACGGTCGAAACCGACACCGAAACCTCCGCGGCCCGCGAGCTGACGGGAAACGCGACCGCCGGAGCCGCCAGCGCCGAGGCGACCACTGCGGAGGCGCGGCCGAATCCGGCCGCGGCCAGCGAGGCCTGGCGCTCAACCGAGGAGCAACTGGCCGCTTGCCTGCGGCCGCGCACGGCCGGCCGGCGAGTGCTGTTCGTATCCAACCGTCACGACCCCGCGCGCGACGACCGGCTGAGGGAGCTGCTCGGCTTCGCCTCGCTCGATCCCTGCGTCTGCGAATCGTCGCGCGTCGACGCCAAGGCGCGCAGCATTCGTCAGGGTGGCTACGACCTCGTGCTGGCAGCCACCGGCTTCTTGCCGCACAAGGTCGATGGGGCGCTGAAGGACGCCTGCCGGCTGCTGGGCGTGCCCTACGTGCGCGTCAATCGCGGCCGCCCGCTGCAGTGCCTGCGCCGGCTGACCCAGGATCTCGGGCTCGCGCGGGTCGACGCCGGCTGAGCGCCGCTGCACTCACGCCGGCGGCCAGATCGTGCAGCCGTGACCGCCGTCGCGCGATCCGTTCGATGGTGTCGATGTCGCCAGCCTGGGTGCCCCGCACCGCGGGGTCGAGGTCGCGGCCGAGTTGGGCGTTGATGTCTGGCCACGCGTCGACCGCGGTCGGTGTCGCTTGCCGCCGCCCGCCGCCCGCCGTGCGGTGCCCATCGCGGCGCAGTGGCCCACGGCTCCTGCGGTCACGGGTATGCTGCGCGCTCCCCTCTCCCCGCGGTGCTGCTCGCATGACCCGACGTTCCGTCCCGATCGTTGCGTTCGCGGCGCTGTCGGCCCTGGCTCTCGCGCCCGCACTCCGCGCGCAGAAGCCAGCACCGGCGGTCGCCGATTCCGGTTCGCTCGTCGCGCGCGCGATCCTCGACTGGGTCGGCGATCACGAGAGCGGACGGCTCGCGCCGAAGGCGACGTTGCAGGCAGGGCGCGACCTGCAGCCGCGCTACGTGCACGGCATGCGCACGGCCGGGCTCGTGCACGAAGGCGACGAGGGGCGCGTCACGCACCTCGACATGCTCGGCAAGCTGCTGTTCTACGCCGAGAAGAACCCGTCCGACGCGCTGGCCGACGCGGTGCTCGGCGTCGCCGCGGTCGGCTTGTCGGGCAGCCTCGTCGACCTCGACACCATCGAGCTGCGCGAGCTCGGCATGTGGACGCTGCTGCGTTTCGAGAACGAAGGCGCCTGGTTCGTCGTCATGCGCGCGGCGGCCGGCGAACGCACGCCGCTGCTCGACGGCTTCCTGCCACCGGACCAGGGCAAGGCCTCGGGCGTCACCGAAGGGCCGGCGCGGCGCGTCGCGGCGCTGCAGGCACTCGGGCGCAAGAACCTGCCGGTGGCGCGCGGCACGCTGCAGGTGGCGCTGGTCGACGACGATCCGCGCGTGCGGCTGGCCGCGGCCGAAGGGCTGGTGCCGCCGTGGTCGCTGGCGACGGTGCAGGCGGTGGCCGACGCGCTGGCCAGCGAACGCCATCCCGTGGTGTCGCAGGCGCAGGTGAAGCTGCTGCTGGCGATGCTGCGTACACCGCCGGCTGAGCTGGCCGCGGAGGCGAAGGCGGTCATGGTCGTCGGCGCCCTGCAGCAGCTCGGACGCTGCGGCTGGCGCACCGACATGGAGCTGCTCGACCTGGTCGAATCGTTCCCGCACAAGGACGCGATCCCGCCGCTGCTCGCTTTGCTCGAACAGGCCGTGAAGCACCCCGACGCGCTGGTCGGCGCCGTCAACAAGCGCGCGTCGCCGCTGCTGCGCGAGCGCACCGGCGACCTGCTGCGGGCGATGACCGGCGCCTTGCTGCCGCAGGACGATCCGGCGCAGTGGATGGAGTTCTGGCAGCGCGAGCAGGAACGCATCGTCGTGCCCGCGACGCTGAAGAAGCCCGACCTGCAGCGCACCCGCGGCACGTTCTTCGGCGTGCCGGTGACCGGCTCGTCGATCGGCTTCCTGATCGACAACAGCGGCAGCATGGAAGGCGCGCCGTCGGTGGTGGCGGAGACCGGCAAGAAGAAGAAGGCGCAGACGCGGCTGCAGGCGGCGAAGGAGCAGATGCTGCTGGCGGTGCAGTCGATGCCGCGCGAGTCGCAGTTCCACGTGTTCACGTTCTCGAACGGCGCCAGGCAGTGGACGCCGCAGCCGGTGCCGGCCGACCAGCGCAGCGTGCGCGTGCTGACCGAGCTGCTGAGCCGCATCCAGCCCGACGGTGGCACCAACCTGCACGACGGCCTGCAGCTGGCGCTGCAGTGGCAGGACGCGCGCTACGGCGAGGCGTCGAAGGCGGTGATCGACGAACTGTTCGTGCTCAGCGACGGCGAGCCGACCAGCGGCCCGGTGCGCGATCCCGAGCAGCTGCTGGCGATGGTGAAGCAGGTGAACCAGTACGCGCGCGTGCGCATCCACTGCGTGTTCACCGGGCTCGGCCAAGGCGGCGAACTGTTGAGGAAGCTGGCCGAGCAGAACGACGGCGTGTTCGTGCAGCGGTAGCTTCCGCCGGCCGCGTCCGGCACGATGCGCGCGTGCCGTCGCCGTCCGCTGCCCCGAGTCCGCTGCGCTGCTGGCTCGGCTTCGCCGCCTTCTACACCGCCGCGTTCGCGGTGCTGGCGGTGTTCATGCAGTTCTTCCCGGTGTGGTTGAAGGACGTGGCCGGGCTGCGGCCGCAGGACGTGTCGGTGGTCATGGCCGCCCAGACCATCGCCCGCACGGTCGCCGGGCCGCTGTGGGCGCATCGCGCCGACCGCCAGGGCCAAGCACGTGGACTGCTGGTGGGGTTGTCCTTCGCGAGTGCCGGCACGCTGGCGTTGTGGGGGATCGCGCACCCGCTGTGGTGGTGCGTCACGGTGGCGCTGCTGTTCGGCAGCCTCTACTCGCCGATGTACCCGATCCTGGACGCGGCGGCGCTGCAGGCCGGCAGCGAGCACGGCTTCGTCTGGAGCCGCATGCGCATGATCGGCTCGACGTCGTACCTCGTCGTGCTGCTCGCCGCCGGCGTCGCGTTCGAAGCGACCGGCAGCGACGCGATCCTGCCGACGCTGGTGGTCGGCGGCGTGCTGATGGGCGGTTGCTCGCTGCTGCTGTCGCGGCCGCAGCGCGCGACCGCCGCCGCCGACAGTGCCGCGGTGGCGGCGGCCGAACCGTGGTGGGCGCTGCTGCGCTCGCGCCCGTTCGTCGTGCTGCTGGCGGCGTCGGCGCTGATCCAGGGTAGCCACGCGACCTTCTACAACCTGTCGACGGTGCACTGGGGCGAGCACGGCATCGACAAGGCGACGGCCAGCGTGCTGTGGGCCGAGGGCATCGTGGCCGAGATCGTCGTGTTCTTCGTCGCCAAGGACCTGTTCGGTCGCCTGCGGCCGACGACGATCATGGCGATCGGCGGGCTCGGTGCGGTCGTGCGCTGGGTCATCGTCGGCGCCACGACGTCGGTGCCGCTGCTGGTGGCGACCAACTGGCTGCACGGCGTCAGCTTCGCCGCGACCTACCTCGGCACGCTGCGCGCGCTCGAACGGCGCGTGCAGCCGCACCAGCGTGCGACGGCGCAGGGCCTGCTCGGCGCCGCCAACTCCGGCATCGGCATGGTCGTCTGCGGCCTCGTCGGCGGGGCGATCTACGAACGCGCCGGCGGCGTCGCGTTCACCTCCATGGCGGCCTTCGCCGCCGCCGGCATCGCCCTGACGTGGTGGCTGCGGCGCGCGGCCGATCGGCGTGCTGTGCCGATGCCTGTGCCGCCGCCACCGCCGCCGCCACCGACATCGCCACCGCCGCCGACGCCGTCGCCGTGATCACGCGCTCGGCGGCTGGCCGTCGTGCACTTCCAGCGGCCCCGCCTCAGGCGCTTCCCACGGTTCGCTGGCACCCGGCTGGTCGTCCTCCCACGCGGTGAACAGCCGGTAGAGCGCCGGCATCACCAGCAAGGTCAGCAGCGTGCTGGAGACGAGGCCGGCGATGACCACCGTCGCCAGCGGCCGCTGCACCTCGGCGCCCTGGCCGGTGGCGAGCGCCATCGGCACGAAGCCGAGCGACGCGACCAGCGCGGTGATCAGGATCGGCCGCAGGCGCACGAGGCAGCCGGTGCGCAGCGCCAGGTCGCGCGCCATGCCTTCCTGGCGCAGCTGGTTGACGAACGTCACCATGACGACGCCGTTCAGCACGGCGACGCCCGACAGCGCGATGAAGCCGACCGCCGCCGAGATCGAGAACGGCAGGTCGCGCAGCCACAGGCCGACGATGCCGCCCGACAGGCCGAGCGGCACGCCGCTGAACACCAGCAGCGCATACTTCACGCTGCGGAACATCGAGAACAGCAGCACGAAGATCAGGAAGAACGCGATCGGCACGACGACCAGCAGCCGCGCGCGCGCCTCGGCGAGGTTCTGGTAGGTGCCGCCCCATTCGAGCCAGCCGCCGGGCGGCAGGTCGATCGTGCTCAGGCGCCGCTGCGCGTGCTCGACGAACGAGCCGAGGTCGCGACCGCGCACGTTCGCCTGCACGGTGATCATGCGCTTGCCGTTGCGGCGGCTGAACTGGTACGGGCTGTCGATCGCGCGCACCTCGGCCAGTGCGCCGAGCGGGACCGTGCGGCCGAACTCGTCGCCGTTCGGCGCCGCGTGCGGCAGCGGCACCGCCAGCTCGGCGAGTGCGGCCGCCGATTCGCGTGCGCGCTCGGGCAGGCGCACGACGACCTCGACGCGCCGGTCGCCTTCGAACATGACGCCGGTGGTGCGGCCGCCGACGCCGATCGCCAGCACCTCCTGCACCGCGCTCATGTCGAGGCCGGCGTGCGCCGCGCGTTCGCGGTCGACGACGACGTCGAGCATCGGCACGCCGTCGGTCTGCTCGACCTTGATGTCGCAGGCGCCGGGCAACTGGCCGAGCGTCTCGGCGATGGCGTCGGCGCAGCGCTGCATGCGCGCGAAGTCGTCGCCGTAGACGCGCACCGCCACGTCGCTGCGCACGCCGGCGATCAGCTCGTTGAAGCGCATCTGGATCGGCTGCGTGAACTCGAGCGCGGCGCCGGGGGCTTGCTGGCAGACCGTCTCGATGCGCGCGATCAGCTCGGCCTTCGGCAGCTTCGGATCCGGCCAGTGCTCGCGGTCCTTCAGCATGATGAAGGTGTCGGTCAGGTTCGGCGGCATCGGGTCGGTCGCCGCCTCGGCGGTGCCGGTGCGCGAGAACACCGTCGCCACCTCGGGGATCGCAGCCAGCGCCAGTTCGAGCTCGAACTGCATCTCCGTCGCCTGCTCGAGGCTGGTCGACGCCGGCCGCGTCGCCATCACCACGACGTCACCTTCGTCGAGGTTCGGCGCGAACTCGGAGCCCAGGCGCTGGAACAGCAGCAGGCTGCCGACGAAAGCGACGCCGGCGGCGGCGACGACCGGCAGGCGCCGGCGCAGCGCGAAGTCGAGCAGCGGTTCGTAGGCGCGCTTGCCGAGGCGCACGAGCACGTTGTCGTGTTCGCTGACGCGGCCGCGCACCAGCAGTGCCACCAGGGCCGGCACCAGCGTCAGCGACAGCAGGAACGCCGCCGCCAGCGCCAGGATCACGGTCTGCGCCATCGGCCGGAACATCTTCCCCTCGACGCCGGTCAGCGCCAGGATCGGCAGGTAGACGGTGACGATGATCGCCTGCCCGT
The DNA here is from genome assembly GCA_947455805.1 of Planctomycetota bacterium. Taxonomy (GTDB): domain Bacteria; phylum Planctomycetota; class UBA1135; order UBA1135; family UBA2386; genus UBA2386. Next base: position 1,920 of record CANGSN010000092.1, on the reverse strand, counting down.
AGACCGACGGCTGGATCATCTCGCGCGCCGCGACCATCACTTCGTGCAGGCGTTCCTGCAGCGTCAGCAGGCGCCCGACCTGGTGCTGCTTGTCGCCGAGCCGGCGCAGGCAGTTCTCGACGATGATGACCGAGCCGTCGACGATCAGACCGAAGTCGATCGCGCCGAGCGACATCAGGTTGCCGCTGATTCCCGCTTGCAGCATGCCGGTGCCGGTCATCAGCATCGACATCGGGATCGCCAGCGCGGTGATCACCGCGGCGCGCAGGTTGCCGAGCATCAGGAACAGCACGACGACGACCAGCAACGCACCTTCGGCGAGGTTGGTCGCCACCGTGGTGATGGTGGCGTCGACCAGCTTCTTGCGGTTCAGCACGGTGCGCACGCGCACGTCCTTTGGCAGCGACTGGCGCAGGCCGGCGATGCGGGCGTCGAGGTCGGTGGCGACCTGGCGGCTGTTGGCGCGCAGCAGCATCAGCGCGGTGCCGAGCACGACCTCGCGGCCGCCCTGGCTGGCGCTGCCGGTGCGCGACGGCCGGCCCTGCACGACGTCGGCGACGTCGCGCACGCGGATCGGCACGAGCCCGCGCGTGGTCACCGCCACCTCGGCGATCTGCTCCTTGCGTTCGAACTTGCCGCCGGCGCGGATGGTCCACGCTTCGCCGTTGCGTTCGACGAAGCCGGCCCCGGTCGACACGTTGTTGCGTTCGAGGGCCTGCACCAGGTCGTCGAAGCCGAGGCCGTAGGCGGCGAGGCGCCGCGGGTCCGGCTGCACGTGGTACTGCTTCACGTAGCCGCCGTTGCTGTCGATGCTGGCGACGCCGACGATGTTGCGCAGCTGCGGGCGGATCACCCAGTCCTGCACGGTGCGCAGGTAGGTGGCGCGCGCGAACTCGTCGGCGAGCCGTTCGCCCTCCGGCGTCAGGTAGGTGCCGTCGCGCTGCCAGCCGGGCTTGCCGTCGGCGACCTCTGCGCCCTTGCCGTCGGGGTGCACGAACTCGACGACGTACATGTAGACCTCGCCGAGCCCGGTGGTGATCGGACCCATCGTCGGCACCGCGCCCGCCGGCAGCATCGGCTGCACGCCGGTGAGCCGTTCGGTGATCTGGTTGCGGGCGAAGTAGACGTCGGTGGCGTCGGAGAACACCGCCGACACCTGCGAGAAGCCGTTGCGCGAGAAGCTTCGCGTCAGCTCGAGACCGGGGATGCCGGCCAGCGCGGTCTCGACCGGACAGGTGATCTGCTGTTCGACCTCGGACGCGGTCAACGACGGGAACAGCGTGTTGATCTGGACCTGGTTGCTGGTGACGTCGGGCACGGCGTCGATCGGCAGCCGGTTCAAGCTGTAGGCGCCGAACGCACCGACCAGCAGCGCCAGCAGCACGATCAGCCCGCGGCTCTTGATCGACAGGCGGAGGATGGCGTCGAGCATCGGCCTACTTCTCCTCGCCGGCGGCGCTCTGCATGGCCACGGCCTTCAGCACGAAGCTGCCGTCGGCGACGACCTTGTCGCCGACCACGAGGCCGGTGCGCACCGGCACGAAGCCGTCGATCGCGCGGCCGACGTCGACGGTGCGCTGGGTGAACGCCGTGGCGTCGCCGGGCACCGGCACGAACACCACCGTGCGTTGGTCGATCCTCTGCACGGCGCTCTCCGGCACCGCCAGCTGCGGGCCACCGTCGGCCACGCGCGACGACGCGACGTCGAGGCGCACCTCGCAGGTCATGCCGGCGCGCAGCGGGGCCGGCGGCTGCCGCACCTCGATGCGCGCCACCGCCGTGCGCGTCACCGGATCGAGCCGCGGCGCCAGGAACGTCACCGTGCCGTTGCACGCGACGTCGGGCGTCCACGTCAGGCGCACGGTCGCCGGGCTGTCGAGCACGACGTCGGCGATGCGCGCTTCCGGCACCTCGGCCAGC
>CANGSN010000091.1 GCA_947455805.1 Planctomycetota bacterium | reverse complement strand
GTCGCCGACGACGCGGCCGCGCACGATCGCCGGCCGCGCCGCCGCCAGGTCGAGCTTCAGCTCGGTGCCCGGGGTGAGATCGAGTCGCCCGACCTCGACCTTGTCGGGCCACCCTTGGCGCGGCAACCGCGGCAGCAACAGCTGCACGACGTAGTTCGCCTGCTGCAGCTCGACGGCGGTGAAGCGACCGTCGGCGCCGATCGGCGTGCGCGGACGCACGGCGATGTCCCTCCAGTTGCTGTTGATCCAGCCGTTGTCCGGCACGAAGCGCAGGAAGCTCGGCTGCGGCAGCCCGGCGACGTCGACGCGGCCGGTGAGTTCGAACCGCGGCTGCAGCTCGACGACCAGTTCCTTCGCCTCTTCGCCGGCCACGACATCGAGGAGCCGCGGCTCCGGATTGCGCGCGGTGCCGATGTAATGGAACTGCTCCCCGCGCGCGTTCTCGGTGCCGCCGAGCCAGTAGCGGCCGGGCGGTACCTGCAGCGTGAAGCGACCTTCGTCGTCGGTCGTGACGAGCACCTGTGCCGCGCCCGGCAGCGAGTCGTTCCAACGCATGAAGTAAGCGGGCGGGTGCTTGGCGTCCGGCGCCAACCACACCGTGCCGCCGACGACCGGCGTCTGGCGCGTCGGATCGACGAAGCGCCCGCGCAACGTCACGGCGCCAGCGGGGGGCGCTTCCGGCTTCGCGGCGGGCGCATTCACCGTCGCAGCCTCGAGCACCAGCACTTCGCGGTCGCCGAGGCGATCGACGTGGCAGCTCGTGCCACTGCGGCTGCGCGGCTCGTACGCTTGCACCCAGAACGCTCCCGGCACGCGCGGCAGCTTGCAGGTGCCGTCGGCGCCGGTGACTCCTTCGACCTCGCTGCTCGGATAGTCAGGTCCGGTTCGGTGCACTTCGACCTCGGCACCCACGACCGGACGCCCCTCCGCGTCCTTCACTTCGAACGTGGTCGTGGCCGGCACCCGCAGCTCGAAGTCGAACGGCTGGCTGCTGTCCAGCGGACCGTGCTGCTGCGTGAGGTAGCCGTCACCGGCCACTTCGACGTAGAGCGCGGTGTCGTGCGCTGCGTCGACGACGAACCTGCCGTCGGCCCCACTGAGCACGGCGACGCATCCTTCGGGCAAGCTGAAGCTGCGCTCCAGGCCGGTGCCGCGGACGAACGGACAGTGCGTCAGCCAGTCGCGCACGAGGACGCGCGCCCCTGCAACCGGGCGGCCCTCCGCGTCGCGCACGCGGCCCGCCAACCGCCGCACCCGCGGCAGCACGATCGGCCCGAGTTCCAGGTAGGCGGCGCTGGTGACCATGGTGCCGCGACCGGGCGCGCTGATGGACAGTCCGATCGGCCACTCGTAGGCGCCGGGCCGAGGCAGGGTGAACACTCCCGCCTCGTCGGTCCGCAGCGTCGAGGCAGCAGCGAGCTGCGCGGTGACGAACCGCTCGTAGTCCGTCACGCGCGCGACGACGGCGCCAGCGATCGGCGCTCCGACTTCGTCGACGACCTGCCCGCGCAGCGGCGTCTGACCGCACAGCGAGCGCAGCAGGACGCACAGGGTGACGATGGCGGCAACGAGCCTTCCCCGGATGCACGACATGCCGGTGGTGTAGCCGACCCGCCGCCGGTTCCGCCAGCGCCGGCACGGCAAGCTCGCGATCCTGACCCGCGGCGGGTCCACAGCTACACTGCGCCGCGAGGAGACCCCACGATGCGCTGCCGCACCCTGCTCGCTGCGTCCTGCTTCGCCCTGGCCGCGATCGGCCAACAGCCCGCCTTGCTCGGCGGCAACGGCCTCGTCGAAGGCCGCGTCGTCGACATGCGCGGCGAAGGAGTGCAGGCGGCGCGCGTTCGCGTCGTTCGCCACGACGATCCGACGAAGGCGCTCGCGCAGGCCATAGCCGACGGCGAAGGCTGCTTCCGCCTGGCGAAGGTTCCCGAGCTGCGCCAACTGCAGGTGCACGCCGAGGCCGACGGTTTCTGCACCGGCGTCGAGCAGCTGGGCTCGAATCCGCGCGCCGTCATGGTGTCCATGCAGCACGCCGTCGTCGTGCGCGGCACGCTGAAGAACCGCCGCGGCGAACCGGTTGCCGACGCCATCGTGCGGGCGACGCCGCACTGCCGTTCGCTGCTCCTGGTCCGCTGCGATGCCCGCACCGACCGCGACGGCCGCTTCGAACTCGCGGCCGTGCCGTTGGCGCCGATGGAGTTCACCGCATGGGTCGCGGGCGACGGCCTGGCCCGGCAGGTGCTGCACGTCGCGAGCGCCTGCGAACTGGACCTGCAGCCGAACGTGCCGTCGACGACCAGCCTGACGGTGGAGGTGAAGGGCTTGCCGGCCGACGCGCCGCCCGTCGAACTGCAGCTGTGGCCGTATGTCGATGGCCGCGCCTCGAACCTCCCACCACCGATCGACCGCGTTCGCGCCGACGCGACGGGCCGCTGGCAGCTGACGGGCGTACCCGACTGGGGCTACTCGGTGACGCCGTCGTCGCCGACGTTCGCGTTCGAACCGGACTCGGTCGACGTGAAGGCGGGCCAAGGCCCGCACACGATCACGTTCACTGCGACCCCGCTCGGCGCAACGTCGCTCGTCTGCCGCGCCGTCGTGCGCGATGCGGCCGGCAAGCCGATGGCCGGGCTGCCGTTCCGCATGCGCGGGCCGGCCAGCGTGGCGTTCGCGGAAGCGACCAGCGACGCCGACGGCCGCCTCGCGTTCGCGAGCCCGCTGGCGAAGGGGGCGGAGGCCATGATCTACACGACCGACGAGGCGTGGGTGATCGACCAGGACAAAGAGATCGGTGGCTTGCCGGACCGGAGCTTCATGACCTCGCACAGCTTCCGGGTCGACCCGGCGGAGCAACTGTCGCTGCGGGTGATCCCGGCCTGCTCGGCGCACGGCAGGTTGCTGCTCGCCGATGGCAGGCCGGCCGCGCTCGTCACCGTCGCCATGCAGATCCAATCGAACGGGACGCCGAAGTGGATGGCGATGTCGTGGGCCGCGACGGATCGCGACGGCATGTTCCGCTTCGTCGGCCGGCACCATCTCGCCGAACCCGTGCGCCTGCACGTCGACGGGCGCGCCGGCTCCTGCGACGGCGAGCCGTTCCAGCTGGCGGAACCCGGCACCAAGCACGCGGCTGGCGAACTCCGCCTGCAGGAGCCGGCGACGATCGAAGGCGTGGTCCGCGACGCGCAAGGACGACCGGTGCCGGGCGTCTGCGTCTGGCTGCGCGACTGGGACCTCGCGCGCAACCGCCAGGCCAGCGGCAACGTCTTGGAGACGCTGACCGACCGCGACGGCCGCTATCGCTTCGTCGGCGTGCCGGCCGGCGGCGCCTGGCTGCAGCGCTTCGTCGGCACCAGCGCAAAGCACCCGCGCGAACGGGCCGTCGAGCCGTTCGAGGTCGAGGCCGGCAAGGGCTACACGTTCGACCTGGAGCTGCCGGGGAACTGAGCCTGCCGCGCATCAGCGCTGTTCCGCACGACGACGCGCAGCCTTCGCTGCCCAGCGCCCTGCGAGCCAACCAGCAGCTCAGCCGAGCAACTCACCAAGCCGTTCGGCGAACGCCCGGGCGGGCACGACCTCGATGCCGCCGTCCACCAGCGCACGGTCGCCGAGGTAGACCGCCACCGCCTTGCGGATCACCTTCTTCGCCACCAGTTCCCGCAAGGCCGCGCCGGCATCCGAACGCCATCGCTCGCTGGCCTTGACCTCGATGCCGATCGCGTGATGCGGGCCCTGCCAGACGAAGTCGACCTCGGCACCAGCACCCGTGCGATACCACTGCACTTCGCCACCGGTCTGCGCGAACTGCATGTGCGCGCGCAACTCGTGCAGCACCCAGGTCTCCAGCAGCGCGCCGCGTTCCTGATCGTGAACCGGGGCACGAATCCGTCCCGCGACCGCGCGGGCCACGCCGGGATCGAAGAAGTAGAAGCGGGGATGCGCGACCTCGCGCACCTTCAGGCGCGGCTGCCACGCCGGGACCATCACGCCGATCAGCGTGTCGACCAGGATCTGGAAGTAGCGCTGCACCGTGGCCCGGGCCACGGCGGCTTCGTTGGCGACGTTGCTCGCGGAGACCGACTGCCCGTTGAGGATCGCAGCGACGCGCAGGAAGCGCGCGAAGCCAGCGAGGTCCTTGATCAGCGCCTCTTGCTGGATCTCCTGGTGCACGTAGTTCGACGCGTACGCCTCGAGCGTGTCCTCGGCGACGTCGGGGTCGGAGCAGACGCCGGGCAGCAGGCCGATGCGCAGGACGTCGTCGATGGCGACACGGAACCCCGTCTCGGCCAAGGTCAGCGGGAAGAACGCGCGGTTCACGACACGCCCGGCCAGCAGGTTGGCGTCGAGCCGCCGCAGCTTGCGCGCGCTCGAACCACTCAACGCGAAGCGGTAGCCCTTGCCGTGCCGCGCGATCAGCGCATGCACCTCGTCGAGCAGCGTCGGCACCTTCTGCACCTCGTCGACGACCACCCAGCCACCCTTGGGCAGGGCCTCGACCTCGCGGCGGAACAGCGACGGCTCGCGCAGATAGCGGACGAACGCCTCACTGGGGACGAGGTCGACCCAAAGGGCCTCGGGCAGGACCTGACGCAGCCAGGTCGTCTTCCCGGTGGCACGCGGGCCGAACAGGAAGAAGGAGGTCTTGGGCAGCTCCAGCAGGCGCTGATACATCGTGGGCATTTTGCACGACAAAATGCCCACGACCTAGCAGGCGCCGGGGAAAGCCCGATCGCAACGACCGATCAGCCGTCCGCCGCCGGGGCCGCCGCCGCGAGGCACAGCTCCTTCACCTTGCGCAGGTCGATCTTGCCCGTGCCCAGCACCGGCAGCGCCGCCACCGGCACGAACTGGTCCACGCGCGGCACGAACAGCGCCGGCAGGCCGCGCGTCGCCATCTTCTTGACCACGTCGGCGAGCGCTGGCGCCGCCAGCGTCGTCAGCACCATCAGCCGCTCGCCCTTCTTCGCATCGGGCACGCCGCAGACCGCGAACGCGCGTTCGGTCTTGCCACTGCACGCCTGCAGGTGCTCCTCGACCACGCCGTGCGGCACCATCTCGCCGCCGATCTTGCTGAAGCGCGACATGCGGTCGGTGAGGAACAAAAAGCCGTCGTCGTCGACGCGGCCGATGTCGCCGGTGATGTAGCAGCCGTCGTGCAGCGCCGCCGCCGTCAGGTCGTCGCGGCCGAGGTAGCCGCGCATGACGTTGGCGCCGCGCACCAGCACGAGGCCGCTCTCGCCGATCGGCTTCTCGACCTTCGTCTCCGGATCGACGATGCGCACGGTGACGCCGGGCAGCGGCCGCCCGACCGAACCGCGGCGCACGCCGGCCTGGTAGAAGCCCGCGGCGCGGTAGCCCGGCGCGCTGATCGCGACCGCCGGCGCCGTCTCGGTGGCGCCGTAGCCCTGCACCGGCCGGATGCCGAAGCGGTCGGCGAACGCGTCGGCGAGTTCGTCGGTCAGCTTCTCGGCGCCGGTCAGCACGATGCGCAGCGAGCCGAGCTGCCCCGGCTCGCAACGGCGCAGGTAGAGCTGCAAGAACGTCGGCGTCGCCAGCAGGATCGTCGCGCGCTGCGTGGCGACGATCTCGCCGACTGCGGCGGCGTCGAGAGGGTTCGGGTGGAACACGATGCCGGCACCCTGCTGCACCGCGTACCACAGCGCCATGTTGCCGAACGAGTGGAACAGCGGCAGCACGCCGACGAGGCGGTCATGGTGGTCGAGCGGGATCAGCTGCGCCACGCCGTCGCAGTTCGACTGCACGTTGCCGTGCGTCAGCATCACGCCCTTCGGCTCGCCGGTGCTGCCGCTGCTGAACAGGATCGTCGCCACGTCGTCGCGCGTGACCTTGCGGGACGCACCGCACGCGCGCTCGAGCCAGCCGAGCGGCAGCAGCAGCGCCCGCAGAAGCGCACCGAGCCGTTCGCCGGTGCCGACGTCCTTCAGCACGTCCTCGAGCAGCAGCAGCGTGACGCCCTCGGGGATCGTCACCTTGACCTTCTCGAGGAACGCGCGCGAGCTCAGCACCGTGCGCAGCTGCGCCTGGCGGATCGCCGAGTCGAACGCGTTCTGGCCGACGGTGAAGTTCAGCGACACCGCGGTGCGGCCCGACAGGCTCGCGGCCATCGCCGCGAGTGCGCCGCCGATCGACGGCGGCAGCAGCAGGCCGACCTTGTCCTGGCCCTGCCACGCCGCGCGCAGGCGCCGCGCCAGCACCACCGTCGTCGCCAGCGCCTTGCCGCGCGACAGCCGCTTGCCCTGGCTGTCCGACAGGCACAGGCGCCACGGCGCACGGCGCACCGAGCGCACGAACTTCGCGTGCAGCGCCGGCAGTTCGTCGGCGCGCAGCCGCCACGCCGCTTCGGCGAGGCCTTCGACCGCGGCCCGCACCTGCACCGGCTCGACGTTCGCCGGCATCGGCGTGCCGAACGACACCGTCACCGGGCACGGGATCTTCGTCGGCACGATCTGCACGCGGCCCTGGCGCGCGCTGCCGAGCGAGCCGTAGACGCGATCGAGGTGCACCGGCACGACCGGCGCCGTGCGTCCCTTCAGGATGCGCTGCATGCCGCGGCGGAACGGCAGCAGGCTGCCCATGCGCGTGATCTCGCCCTCGGCGAACAGGCATACGAGCTCGCCGTCGTCGAGCGCCTTGCCGGCTTCGCGCAGCGCCTTCAGCACGACGCGCGGGCCGCCGCTGCCGGCGATCGGGATCGCGCGCAGCGCCTGCAGGAACGGCTTCAGGTACGGCCGTTCATACCAGTACTGCTCGACGACGAAGCGGATCGGCCGATCGGTGGCGGCGAGCACGAACAGCGCGTCGAGGAACGACACGTGGTTCGGCACCAGCAGCGCCCCACCGGTCTCGGGCACGTTCGCCTGGCCTTGGAGGCGCAGACGATACAGCGTGCGCGTCAGCAGCACGACGCACAGCCGCAGCAGCGCCTGCGGCAGCAGCCAGATCGCCCACAGCGTCGCCGCGAACGTCAGCGCCGCCGCCACCAGCAGGATCGTGGTGCAGTCGGCGCCGGCGCGCGCCAACGCGAGGCAGCCGAGGTTGCCGGCGAGGATGCCGGCGAACGACAGGCAGTTGACCAGCGCGATGATGGCGCCGCGGCGCGCCGCCGGCGCCTTCCACTGCACCACCGCGTTCAGCGGCACGACGACGAAGCCGCTGGCGACGCCGAGCAGCGCCATCCACACGAACGTGCCGACGACGCCGGGCACCAGCACCCCGAGGGCCGCCGTGCCGAAGGCGAGGCCGAGCGCGCCGAGCGGGATCAGGCCGACCTCGACGACGCCGCGCGACAGCTTGCCGGCGAGTCCGGCACCGACACCGACGCCGATGGCGAACAGCGCGTACGGCAGGCCCTTGTACTTGTCGGAGAAGCCGAGCACCTGCTTGCCGTAGACCAGCACGTCCTGGCCGAGCAGCGATGCGAGGCCCCAGAACGCGACCGAGCCGAGCGCCGCGAGCCACAACGCGCGATCGGAGCGCAGCGCGCGCCAGGCGCCGCCGAGCACCTGGGAGAACGGTTCGACCACCGTCGACGCCGGTGCCGTGCGCGGCACCGCCAGGGCGCCGACGAAGCCGGCGACCGCGAGCACGGTCAGCAGCGCGCCGGCGATCCACGCCTGCCCGCCGATGGCCTCGAGCAGCACACCGCCGGCGGCGGTGCCGAGGATGATGGCGACGAAGCTGGCGCCCTCGAGCTGGCCGTTGGCGGTCGCCAGCCGGTCGTGCGGCAGCAGTTCCGGCAGGATGCCGTACTTGCCCGGCGCGAACAGTGCACTCTGCAGGCCCATGCCGGCCAGCACCACCAGCGGCGCCCAGCCGACCGGGCTCGCCCACAAGGCCACGGTGCCGAGCAGCATCAGCACGACCTCGAGGGCCTTGGTCCAGACGATCAGGTCGCGCTTGCCGAAGCGGTCGCCGAGCGCCATCGCCGGCAGCGAGCCGAGCATCAGCGGCAGCGTGAACACGACGAACGCCAGGGTCGTCTCGTACTGGTCCGCCGCCTCGTCGCCGGGCGCCACCTGGGCGAGCGCCAGCAGCAGCACGACCATCTTGAAGGCGTTGTCGTTGAAGGCGCCCAGGAACTGTGCCACGAGCAGCCCGGCGAGCGGATGACGTGGGGTCGGACGGTTCGGTTCGGTCATGGTGTCTCGGTCGCGATCGCGACAGCAGGACTATCGCGCGCCGGATCGTTCATCCGGAGCAACTTGTTCTTGTGGCGTCGTTAAGCTGCGCTTCATGGTCGACCTGCGCCGCCTGGAAGTCCTGCACCTCGTCGCCAGCCACGGCGGCTACGCCCGCGCCGCGCGCGCGGCGTCCTACCCGATCACGCAGCCGGCCTTGCACCAGCAGATCAAGAAGCTCGAGGCCGAGATCGGCTTGCAGCTGCTCGAACGTGTAGGCAAGGACCAGATGCGGCCGACGGCGGCCGGCGCGCACCTGCTGGCGTTCGTCGGGCCGTTCCTGCGCGACCTGCCAGCGGTCGTACGCCGCGTGCAGACCGGCGAGTTCGACGGCGTGCTGTCGATCCACGCCGAGTCGCTGCTGATCCGCCAGCTGCTGCCGCCGTGGCTCACCGCCCTGCGCCGCCAGCGCCCGCACTGCCAGCTGCAGCTGCAGGAACTGCTGCGCGCCGACGTGGCACCGCTGCGCACCGGCGCCGCCGACGCGCTGCTGGCGTGGTTGCCGGAGGTGCCACCGGACATCGCCAGCCAGCAGGTCGCGACGCTGCACCCGTGCCTCGTCGTGCCGCGCGAACGCGCCACCGGCCGCCGCGCGCCCGAGCTGCGCACGCTCGCCGACCTGCCGTTCCTCGCCTATCCGGTCGGCAGCCGCCCGCACACCTTGCAGATGCAGGCGCTGGCCGGCGTCGGCTGCGCGCCCACGCAAGTCATCGGCCTCGACACCGCCGACGCGATCCTCGGTTACGTCGAAGCCGGGCTCGGCTGGTCGCTGGTGCCGAGCCTCGACGAGGACGGCCCCGCCGGTCGGCGACTCGCGGCGTTCCCGTGGGGCCGCCCGCGCGTGCAGTTCCCGGTGTGGTTGCTGTGGCGCAAGGACGCGCCGGAGAACCCGATGCTCGACGCGCTGATCGCGTGTGCGCCGCGCTCGGAGCACTGAACATCCGCTCTTCTTCAACCGTCGGCGAGCAGCTTCGCGCGCGCCACCAGCGCCGCGGCCAGCGCCGACAGTTCCGCCGTCGGCTCGCCGCGCGCGGTCGCCAGCATCAGCTCGACCACCGGCACCGGCGCCTGCAGCGCCACCAGCACGCAGCCGCCGTGCGGGATCTTCGCGCTGTGGCGAGGCACCACG
>CANGSN010000090.1 GCA_947455805.1 Planctomycetota bacterium | reverse complement strand
GCGATGCCGCGGCCGTCGCCAAGGCCGTCGACTTCGCCGCGAAACGGCTCGGCGGCCTCGACGTGCTGGTCAACAACGCCGGCGTCGGCGGTCCGAACGGCTGCGCCACGCCTGGTCCCGATCGCTGGGACGAGATCGTGCGCACCAATCTCGACGGCATGTTCTTCACCACGCGCGCCGCACTCCGCCATCTGCCCGCCGGCGGCCGCGTGGTCAACGTGAGCTCCGTGCTCGGCCGCTTCGGTGTGCCCGGCTACACGGCCTACTGCGCCAGCAAGCACGGCGTCATCGGCTTCGGCAAGGCGCTGGCTCTCGAACTGGCCCCGCGGCGCATCACCGTCAACACCGTGTGCCCGGGTTGGACCGACACCGAGATGGCGCGCGCCGGCATGCAGCTGCTCGCCGACGGCATGCAGGTCGAGTTCGCGAAGGCGAAGGCCGCAGCGCTGGCGCAGGTGCCGCTCGGGCGCATGCTCGATCCGGCCGAGATCGGCGAACTGGTCGCGTGGCTGTGTTCGCCGGCGGCGTCCGGCATGACCGGGCAGGCGATCAGCCACTGCGGTGGATCGGTGATGTGGTGAGTCCTGGCTTGGGACTGGCGACGTCGCGGTGCCACCGGCCGTCGACGGCGAGGCGAGGCCGCGGGCCGCGGGGCGTCGGTGCCGCGAGGTAGTGTAGGAAGCCGGGCATGGCCTGGCCTCCGCCATGCGCCGAACGCTGCTCCTGTCGCTGTTGCTCCTGCCTGCATGCGCCACGACCAGTGCCGATGCAGAGTGGGCGGCGATCCAGCGGGCGCGACTCGAACGCCTGCATGCTGCGCGGGATCCTGCCGCGGCGCTGCTGCGCGTTCGCGAACAGGCGCCCGCGGCCGGTGCGCAGTCGCCTCAGCACATCGACCAACGTGAGCCCGGGCGGGTCGACGGGCCGCGCCCGTTCCGCTCGGCGCTGAACCCGCTTCGCGCCGACCTGCGCGTCGGTGCCGGCAACGTCGGCGTGCGCATGCAGGGCACCCAGCTGGACGATCGCGCCGATGCCTGGTTCGGCAAGGCGTCGGTCGACGTCGCCTCCGGCTCGGCGATCGAACTCGACCTGTGGTCGTCCGACGGCGACCTGTTCGCCGGCCGCTTCGTCAACGACGGCGTCGAGCCGCGGCCCGCTGCCGCCCGCGTCGCCGGCGTCGGGTTGTTCCCGCACGTGGTGCTGCAACCGATCGACGGCGTCTTCCGCCTGCCGGTGCGCCTCGGTGCGTTCGGCGACTGGCAGCAGGTCGACCATCAGCTGGCGCGGCTCGAGCGCGACTACCTGTCGTTCGGCCCGCGCGTCGTGCTCGAGCCGACGCTGCGCCTGCTGGGCGATCGCCGCGACGGGCTCGAGCTGTTCACGCGCTTTGGCGGCGACGTCGGTGTCGCATGGTTCGAAGAGAGCTTCCGCGGCGGTGAGTCCAACGACAGCACGGTGCGTCTTGGTGGCGAGCTGACCGGCGGCCTGCGGCTGCAGCTCGGTGCCCTGCGCGGCGAAGCCGGCTACAGCTTGCAGCACGCGCTCTACGGCGACCACGACGGCGAACTGTTCGGGCCGGAGCGGGAGACCGGCGTGCAGCGGCAGCAGGTGTTCTTCGGCTTCGGGATCACCTACTAGACACCGCGAGGGCGCGAGGCGTCGCCCGCCCGGTAGGAGCCGACGACCGCAGCGGTCGCGGCTCGACGGCGTCGACGGTGGCCGCGCGAGACTGAGGGGCGCGGGCGATTGGCGACGGCTGCGGACTGTGGGGGCGTGCTGCCATCGTCAGCGATGGTGCGCGGCGGTGGGCGCGAACTCCTGCTGCAGCTGACGGGCCAGCGCCAGCAGCGCCGCGGCGTCGTCCTCGCGGATGGCGGCGCGCAGCTGGCGGTAGCGCTGGAGCCTTGGTGCGGCGGCGGCGGCAAGCTCGCGGTCCTCGGCGCGTTCCGGATCGTCCTTGCCGACGGCGTAGACGAAGCGGCCGGTGGGCGAGACGAACGCCGGGATCTGCACGAAGCGGCGCGGTGCTGGTTCGGTGCCGGACTCGCGCGCGACCTCGGCGGCGAGGAAGAACTCGATCGCGTGCTGCGGGTAGCCGAACAAGAGGCCGAGTGCACGGTGGCGGTCGAGCTTCGGCAGGCGCTCGACCACGGCCATGACCTCGGCCGGGTGCGTGTCGGGCCCGAGCCCGAACGGCGCGAAGAACGCGGCCTGCGCGTGCAGCAGCTCGGCGAGGGCGCGGCGGTCGACGACATAGCCGCGCGCCGCGCGCTTGCCGTCGTGGGCCTGGTGGAACACGTGCACGTCGGCCCACAGCGTGTCGTTGCGCCACGGGGCCAGGGCCGCACGCGCCGCCGACACCGCGGCGAGGTCCGGTTGGTCGCTGCGCACGTTGCCGTGCCAGAAGCCTTCGCTGACCGGCTTCAGGCCGCCGGCGATCGTGTAGAGCGCTTCGCTGTCGAGCGCCGCCAGCACCACGCGCGCGGTGTCGGCGGTGGTCGCGCCGGCCGGCGTCCTCGGCGGTGCCGCGGCGCTGCAGGCGACCAGCAACAGGGCGAGCAACGGAGCGAACGGGCGGGCCAGCGTCGGCATCGTGTGCGGCAGTGTGCCGGTGCACGCTGCGAAGTTCCCGATCCGGACCGCGGAACCGGACGGCGGCGGCCGGCACTCGGGCGGCATGCAGATCGCCTCCCCGTTCGTGTTCCTCGGTTTCGCCGCGGCGCTCGCCGCGCAGTCGCTCGTCGTCGTGCCCAACGGCTACGAGCACCTCGAAGGCACCAGCGCCGCGCGCACGCCGCTCGGCTGGTCCTCGTCGCGCATCCAGTACCTGGTCGACGGCAGCCAGCTGTGCAGCCAGGTGGCCGTGATCCAGAGCCTGCGGCTGCGCCTCGACGGCGGCAACTTCAACGTCGACGCGCCGGTGGCGAAGAGCTTCCAGGCGACGCTCGACGTCTACGAGGTGCCGGTGACGCCGGCGACGATGACGGCGACGTTCGCGAACAACGTCGTCGGGGCGGTGCCGACGAACGTGTTCCAGGGCGCGCTGGTGGTGCCCGCCGCCGCGCGCTTGCTGCCGTACCCGAACCCGTGGACCGTCGAGCTCGTGCTGACGCAGCCGTTCGTCTACTCGCGCAGCAACGGCAACCTGCTGCTCGACCTGACGCTGACCGGCGGCAGCGGCGACAACTGGCCCGCCGACGGGTTCTTCCTGCACGCCACCGAGGCCCGCGGCGAGGTGACCAAGATCCAGGAGGACCTGGCCTGCGCCAGCGCCGCGGGTTCGCTGTCGCTCGACGTGCCGGCGGTGGCCGGCAACGGCGTCGTCGGTGGCACCCTGGTGGTCGCGCACACGGTGACGCCGGTCGCCGGCGCCGCGGTCGACTTCGTCTACCACGTGGTCTCGCTCGACAACCAGCAGAGTGGCGGCGTGCCGCTGCCGGTGTCGCTGGCGGTGCTCGGCGCACCGTCCTGCCTGCTGAACGTCGACCCGCAGATCGGCGTGCTGGTTCCGACGGCCGCCGGCTCGGTGGTGTGGCCGCTGCCGAACGGCCCGGCTGCACTCGGCCTGCCTCTGTATGCGCAGGCGGTCGCCATCGACTTCGTCACCGGCACCTTCGTGCCGTCGCGCAACGCCTGGCAGGTGCGCCTCGGCGACGTGGTGCCGCCGAGCGGGCCGGCGCAGATGGTGCACCGGTCGAACTACACGGGGCAGGCGACCGGGGCGCTGTCGCCGACCGGCTACTACGGGCTCGTGGTCGGCTTCGTCGGCACGTTCCAGTGAGTGCGCGGCCGCCGCGGCTCGCCTGCGGCTGCCGCGGGGCTCACAGCGTCTGCGTGATCAGGTTCAAGTACGGGTTCGACGTCACGAACTGCGTGAACGTCGCGTCGACCGTCAGCACCTGGCTGTAGATCAGCGCGCCGACCGCCGACGGCACCGCCGGGGCGGCGAAGATCGCCGACGCGTTGCCGCTGGCGTCGGTGGTGCCGGGCAGGCCGGTGAACGAAGCGCCGCCGACCAGCAGCAGCGGCAGGCCCGGGATCAGCGTCGGGCCGATGGTGTCGCCGATGACGAAGACGAACGGACGCGAGTTGCCCGGCGTCTGGATGGTCAGCAGCATCGCGCCGCCCTGCACGGCCTGCTCCGGGATCAGCGTCAGGTTGGCCGGCACCGTGACCGGTGCGTTGGCCAGCAGTTCGACGTCGTCGATCTGCCAACCGCCGTAGTTGACGCCGCCGTCGGAGACGAGACGCCACTCGATCTGCACGGCCGGGTTGTTGTCGGCCATCGGCAGCGCGTAGTCGACCGTCTGCCAGGACGTGTCGAGCGCGTCGGTCAGGGCCGGGTTGCTCCACACGGTCGTGCCGTTGACCGACACCGTCGCCTGGTCGTACTGGCCCGACTCGACCGACAGCCAGCGCTTGAAGCGCAGGCGCACGCCGGTGCGGCCGCTGCAGTCGATCGTCGGCGAGCGCAGGAACTGATTGACGTTGTTCGGGTAGCGGCCGTTCGACGTGCCGATGCCGAGGTCGTTGGCGAAGCAGTTGGCGCCCGAAGCCGCGGTCTGCGGGTCGATCCAGGTGACGCCGTTGACGACGCTGGTCTTGCCGTTCGGATCGCCGAGCTGCCAGTCGGAGGTGCCGACCGTCGCGGCGGCGGTCCAGCCGAGCACCGTGCCGTCGAAGTTCTCGGTGTAGAACGACGCCAGGTTGCCGCCGTTGACGTCGAACGACCACTCGCCGCTCGCCGGCGCGCGCACGATCTGCCCGGTGCTGTGCACCGCTTCGATGTGGTAGGTGATCGTCCCCTGGGTGATGCCGGGCAGCATCGCACGGTAGCCGTCGACGTTGCCGTTCGGCTTCATGTTGCGCTGCTGGTTGCCGGTGCCGGCGTTGTAGTGCAGGCGCACCGTCGAGAACGAACCGCTGACCGGCGTGACGACGGCGTTGACGAGCCGCGGCGTCAGGCGCTGCGTCGTCGTCGGCAGCGGCGTGTGCGTCACCGTGCCGACGACCTTCTCCGGATACGGGATCGCCTTGGCGATCGCCGCAGCGCTCAACTGCGTGTAGTTGGGCGTGCCGTTCAGCAGGTTGCCGTCGTCGTCGTCGGCGATGAAGACCTCGCGCACGGCGTTCACGCGCGTCGTCGCGTCGGCGACGATCGAGCCGATGACGATGTCGTTCGAGATCTGCACCGCCGTCGTCGTGCCGTAGGCGGTGCGCAAGCCTTGGCGCAGCTGCCAGGCAAAACCCATCCAGACCTCGCCGGCCGGGTGCGGTGCCACCGCGTCCGCGAAGGGGTAGACGCGCGTGTTGTTGCCGGTGCGGATGAAGCTGCTGCCGCCGGCGAAGCCGCTGCCGATCACCGCCTGGTCGGTCAGGTACATCCCCACGATGTCGGCCGTGCCCTCACTGAGGCCTTCGGCCGGGGTGTTGCTGATGCCGCCGTAGCGATCGTCGAGGCCGTGACCCCATTCGTGGGCGACGACCGTCGAGAACGCCATGTTCACGCAGCTGCCGCCCGCGGCGTAGAAGTTCAGCGTGTTGCCGGTGTAGAAGGCGTTGCAGGTGTCGGTCGTGATGTTGACCGTCGGCAGGATGTTGCTGGCGGTGATCAGCTGCGAGCTGTTGCCGAGCACGCTGCGCACGAACTCGTTGGTGCGATCGATCCACCAGGAGGTGGTCGCGTGCGCCGCTTCGAGCGTGGTGGCTGCCGCGCTCGACAGCTGCATCGTCGTCGCCACGCCGGGGTTGACCAGGAACGAGCCGGTCGGGTTGTTGGTGCCGGCGAGCGGCTGATGGTGGCGGCCGTTCAGCGCGCCGAACGTGATCGTCACCGGGTTGGCGATGTCGATGGTGATCTGGCCGCTGGCGTTGGTCGTGAAGGTGCCGACGCCGGGCACCGCGACCTCGACGCCGGGCAACGCCACGTTGACCAGGGCGCTGGCGCCACCCAGCCCGGTCCGCGTCCACGCCTGCAGCGTGACGACGGTCGGGATCGGCGGCAGCGAGGACTTCGCGACCGGCGGCGTGGCCTTCTCTGCTCGTGTGGCCACTGCGCAACCGGCGAGGCCGCACTCGTGCTTGTCGTTGCGGAACTCGAGCACGCTGCCGTCGCGGGCGTCGACGTAGTAGCGGCCGATCGGGCCCTTGCCGTTCTGGTCGACGTTGCTGACCGCGACCTCCCAGGCGAGGTGCACCGGCAGGATGCGCTCGGCGTGGGCGTCGCCCCAGACGACCAGCCGCGAGGCTGCGATCGGGGCCGGCTGCGGCACACCCGTGGGGGCCTGACCGAGTGCGGCCCACGCATGGGCGACCGCGGTCTCCTCGCCGATCGTGGGCACGACGCCGAAGTCGGCTGCGATCGGGAAGGCCTGGCTGCCGAGCATGGCGACCACGCCCTTCATGTTGATGCGCACGTCGACGCGACCGCCGATCACCGGCAGACCGCGGAAGAACTGGTCGAACTTGAACGACCACGTGCGGCCCATGCGCGCGCCGATCGACTCGCGCAGTTCGCTGGTGCCGAGGCCGAGCAGGTCGTGGTGCTGCTGGATCTGCAGCAGCGCGTGGCGGCGCGCCTCGACGAGGCTGTTCTCGCGCCAGTCGGCCAGCGGCAGGCCGGTGCCGTAGATGGCGCTCGGGGTGCCGGTCGCCGGGTGCCACTGCGCGATCCAGTCCCCGGCGTATTGCCGTTGGAACTCGTGGAACGCCTGCACCGGCTTCTTCGTCGTGGCCTGATCCGAGTTCGGATCCTGGGCGGAAAGGGAGACCGCGAGTCCGAGCAGACTCGCGCCGAGGACGAACATGCGCATGGGGAAGGGAAGACTCCAGAGGTCGCGCGGGGCAGCGCGCCTCGTGACGCCGGGCGGGGCACCCGGGAGTCGCTGAGCAGGCCGAGGCAGTATTCCGATCCGGGGAACATGGTCAACCCCAGGGCGACGAACGATCGCGTTCCGGAACGGCGCGGCTCGCCGGGCGCCACGGTCGCAGCAGAGGGCCCCATGGCGTGGTCCCATGGCCTTGATCCGCAAGTCCCGCGAGGGGGGGCGGCCGCGCCTCGGCCGTACCACGCGAGCCGCGCGGTGCACTGGAGTGGGAGGGGTGCATGGTCATCACCCCATCCGGTCCAGCAACCGTTGGACGCCGCCTGCTTTCTGCTGCCCGGCCTGTTGCAGGCCGAGCAGGATCCGGTCGCGGGTCGCCTCGGCGACCTCCTGCGCGACGTCGGCGTCCTCGCTGTGCTTCCGCGCAGCGGCGGCTTCCACGCGGGCCCGGGCGAACTGCTCGCTGTGGCGGTTCATGCCACTGTCGGCAGCGCCGAGCCGCGCGCGGGCCACGGCGAGCGAATCGCTCGCTGCGTCCAGCGTGGACTCTGTGTCGGTCGCGGTGACGTCCCGCGCCGACACCGACCGTGCGTCGCCACGCACGTCCGGCAGGGGCAGTTGCCGTTCGCCGCCGGCGCCATCGCGCACGACGACGGGGTCGACCCCCGCCGCGGAACCGTCCAGCAACGGGCGACCGCCGTACGACGTGCCCGACCCGATCTGGTCGAGCTGCGCGGCGAGCTGGTCGTAGTCCTGCTGGATGGCCTGCCGGTCGGAGTCCGCGAGCACGCCCGAGCGCGCCTGGATCGCCAGTTCGCGCATGCGGGCCACGGTGTCCTGGCTCGTCTGCAACACGGCGTCCGCCGTGCGCACGACGTCCCGGCCGGAGGCGACGTTCTGCTCGCCTTGGCCGAGACCACGCTCCGCCGCTTCCAGGCGACGGGCGATGGCCAGACCCGCGGGGTCGTCCGCCGCACTGGCGATGCGCCTGCCGGAGGCGAGGCGCTGCGACGAACGTTGCTGCCGCGCCAACAGGGCTTCCGACTGGCGCAGGCGGGCATCGTCGTTGCTGCGAGGCTGGATCGACGTCATGGGTTGCGGTCTCCGTCCGGCACACGAACCGCGCGAGCGGTCCGCGCCGGGCTGTTGCAACGATCGACAGCGACCGGCACCCCCTTGAGCGCCGCAGTCCCGGAACGGTCTCTCTGGGCACCGGCTCGCCGATGGCATGGGCAGCGGCCCGGCGGGCGGTCGCCGGGCCGATGTTCGGCGACGCCGGGCTACGGGCCGAACGGCGTCTACACGCACCCGCTGGTCGTCGCCAACAAGCTGGCCGGCACGCTCGCCGCCGGCAGTGCCAGGTTGACGCCCGCGCAACATCAGTCGTTGTCGGGCATCGTCGCGGCGTTCGCCAAGGAGACGCAGCAGATCGCCGGCGCGTCGCGCGAGTTCCCGATCGAGCAGCTGCTCCAAGAAGTCGAGATGCAGGAGCGCTTCTACCGCGAGATGAGCGGGCTGTCGACGCCGGAGCAGCTGGCCACGGTCGCGCCGGAAGAGGTCGGCGGCTGCGACGGCAGCAACCTGTTCGGCTCGGGGCTGGTCACGCAGTCGAGCTCGTTGCCGGTGCCGGCGAAGGACGCGGCCGACTTCGCGCGCAGCGCCAGCAGCCACCTCGCCGAACACCTCGGCCTCGACGAAGCGGCGGCGGCGCAGGTGCGCACGGTGCTGACGCAGGCGATGGCCGCGCCCGAACTGTGGAACCAGCGCAGCGCCGCGCGCGAGCTGCAGCTGCGCATGTTCCGCGGTGGACGGACGACGACGGCGTTGCGCGCGCAGCTGCAGTGGATGAAGCAGATCCAGCAGCAGGTGGCGCTGACGCCGGCGCAGGTGAAGAAGCTCACTGGCATGCGGCACGTGCTGGTGCCGATGCCCCGCTGATCGCGCGCCGACGGCGCGCAGCGCGTCAGCTCGCTTCGACTTCGCCGCCGCGCGCGCGCACGAACGCCGCCAGATCGTCCGGCCACGGCGCCGTGAACGTCGTCGGCTCGCCGCCGTGCGGATGCCGGCAGCTCAGCTGCCATGCGTGCAGCAGCTGGCGGCCAACGGCGCATTCCTCGGGCCAGCGCGGATCGCCGTCGGCCTTCAGGTGGGCGAGATAGCGCAGGTGGCGCGCGTCGTCGTGGCCGTACAGCTTGTCGCCGACGATCGGGTGCCCGAGGTGTTCGAGCTGCACGCGCAGCTGGTGCGTGCGGCCGGTCGTGGGTTGCAGTTCGACCAGCGTCGCGTCGGCGAAGCGCTGCCGCACGCGCAGGGCCGTGCGCGCCGGCTTGCTGCCCTTGGTGCCGTCCGGCACGACCGCGCGCCGCGTCGGCAGGGCGCTGTGCGGGTGCAGGCCGATGGCGGCGACCAGTTCGCGTTCGTCGTCGGCGACCTGGCCGCGCACGACCGCGAGGTAGCGTTTGTGCACCGCGTGCCGTTCGAACTGCTGCTGCAGGCCGCGCCAGCCCGCCGGCGAACGCGCCAGCACCAGCACGCCGCTGGTCTCGCGGTCGAGGCGGTGCACGG
>CANGSN010000089.1 GCA_947455805.1 Planctomycetota bacterium | reverse complement strand
CTCGCGGGCGCCGCCGCGCAGCGCGCGCTGGAGCTGCGGCCGGACACCGGCGAAGCCATGGTCGTGAGCGCGCTGGTGACGCTGCGCCATCGCGGGCCCGGGCCCGCACTCGCCGAGCTGCAGCGTCTGCGGCTGGCCCCGCACGACGACGACGAAGCCTGTGCATGGCTGCAGGTGCTGCTGCTCGGTCGGCTCGGCCAGGTGGCGGCTGCCACCGAACTAGCGCAGGCACTCGGCGAGCCGCGTTCGCAGATGGCGATGCTGATGGCCGCCGGGGTGCTCGTCGACGCCAAGACGCCGGCGAAGATCGAAGCGGCGCGCGCGCTGGCTTCCCAAGCGACGCGGCTCGGCCCGCCGCGGCTGCTCGTGCACGCGCAATGGGCGGCGCTGCTCGATCCGCGCGATCGCGCCGAGTGCGCCGCGGTGCTGCTGCGGCTGTGGCCCGACCAGCCGTTCGCACTGCACCTCGCGGCCACGCACCTGCAGAAGCTCGAGCCGGCGCGCGCGCTGGCGCTGCAGCAGCGGGCCGTGGCGCTCGGCCTGCAGGATCCGTGGGCACACTACAACGTCGCGATGTATGCGTCCCAGGCCGGCGACCACGCGCTCGCCGTCGCCACCGCGCTTTCGGTGCTCGCGCAGCAGGCGCTGCCCGAGGAGCGTCGCCGCGCGCTGCTGCAGGTCGTCGAGGACGCCGCCCCGGAGCGCTACGAAGCGGCGGTCGCCGCGTGGCGCACGCAGGCACCGGACGATTGGGAGGCGCGGCGCGAACAGGGACTGTTCTGGCAACGGCGCGGCGAGGTCGAACGCGCCCACGACGAACTGGCCGCGGTGCTGGCGGCGCTGCCCGACGATCCGCGCGCGCTGCAGGGCCTGGCGCTGGCGAAGCAGCAGCGCGGCGAACCAGCGGCGTCGGTGCCGCTGATCGATCGCCTGGTGGCGCTGGTACCGACGCTGCCGGCCGGCCACTTCCTGCGCATGCACGCCTTGCGCAGCACGGCGGCGCCGACGTCGGCCCTGCTCGCCGAACTGCGCCGCGCCAGCGTCGTCGTTCCCGCCGAAGTCGACGTGTGGCGCGACCTGGCCGCCACGCTGCTGGCCACCGGCGAAGCGCAGCATCACGCCGAATCCCTGCGCGCGGCGATGCAAGCCGACCTTCGCGACGACGGTGAAGATCCGGAGACGCTGCGGGTGCTCCTGGCCGCGCACGAAGCGGCGGGCGAAGCGACCTCGGCAGCGCTGGTGCGCGCGCGGCTCGCCGCGTTGGCACCGCGCTGACGCCGCAGCGAACGGCGATCGAGCGGAATCTGCGGCAG
The DNA here is from genome assembly GCA_947455805.1 of Planctomycetota bacterium. Lineage (GTDB taxonomy): Bacteria > Planctomycetota > UBA1135 > UBA1135 > UBA2386 > UBA2386. The sequence goes on along the minus strand of CANGSN010000089.1, from coordinate 8,079 downwards.
CCCGCGTTGCGCCGACGACCGGCGCGGGCCTTCCAGGGTGGCGCCGTGCCTTTGGCGCCATCCCAACCGAGAACACGCATGCACGTCGTCCGTTCGTTCCTTCTGTCCTCCCTGGCGTCCCTGCCGCTCGTCGCGCAGGCGCCGTCGCCCAGCAAGCACGCACCCGAGCCCGTCGACAAGTCGCTGCCGAGCGAAGCGACCCGGCCCGGGGTCGTGCTTCCGCAAGCCCTCGCGCGCAGCGAAGCGAAGGTGCCGACCCTGCCGAGGCTGCCGGCGACGGTGCGGTTCGACGTCGACGCCGACGGCGGCCACTGGGCGCACGCGCCGGGCTGGAAGGCCCACGCCGACGGCCGCGCGCTGCTGTTCGTGCCGTTCCTCGGCAGCGACGCGCCTGCCAACCAACCGCTGCGCCTCGAACTGACGGACGTGCGCGTCGGCGAACGCTCGCTGCCGGTGCCCGCCGGCAGCATCGTGCGCACGGAGCAGCGCTGGACCGTCGTGCGCGGGGCCTGCCGGGAACACTTCGACCTGCAGCTCGGCGGTGTCGAGCAGTCGTGGGAGTTCGCCGAGTTGCCGACGCGCGGCGAACTGCGCCTGTCGCTGGCGATGACGACGTCGCTGCGCGGCGAAGACCTCGGCGCGGACCTCGTGTTCACCGGCCCGCGCGGCGGTGTGCGCTACGGCGCCGCGGTCGCGATCGACGCCGCCGGCCGCCGCTGCCCACTCGGTCTCGATCTGCGCGGGGATCGCATCGAACTGGTCGTGCCCGCCGACTTCGTCGCCAGCGCAACCTTGCCGCTGGTCGTCGATCCGCTCGCGTCGACCGTGCTGGTCAGCGCCACGCAGGCCTACCAGGGCAACGCCAGCATCGCCTTCGACTACAGCACGCAGCAGTTCCTGGTCGTCTGGGAGAACGCGTTCAGCGCCACCGACCTCGACGTCTGGGCGCAGCGCCTCGATCTGCAGCAGGTCCCGATCGGCGTGCCGTTCCAGATCGACTTCAGCACCGTCAGCTGGGCGCGCCCGCGCGTCGCCAACAATGGGCAGGCCGACAACTTCCTGGTCGTCGCCGAGTGCAGCAACGCCTTCGCCTCGCCGCGCTGGATCGGCGGCCGACTGTTCGCGACCAGCACCGGCACGTCGCCGTCGTTCGTGATCGAACGCGCGGGCGTCGGCGGCTCGTTCTCCGGCGATGCGCTGCGCCCCGACGTCGGTGGCGATCCGGCCGAGACCGGCACCACGTGGTACACCGTGGTCTGGGAGCGTGAGTACTCCACGACCGACCACGACATCCTGCTGCGCCAGGTGTCGCCGATCGGCACGCTGCGCACCTTCTCGCCGATCGTGATCGACACGGCGACCTCGTACGAGAGCCTGCCGCGCATCGCCAAGAGCAACGGCTACACGTTCACCGGCAATCCGGGCGTGCAGTACTGGCCGATCGTCTACCAGCGCACGTTCGGCCCGGGCGACGAAGACGTGCGCGGCAGCATCGTCGACGCGAACGGCCAGTTCGTCGGCGCCGCCAACTTCCCGATCGCCACTTCGTCGCGCGACGAACGAACGCCGGTGGTCAGCTCGCCGACCGACGACACCGCCGGCCCGCGGCGGCACGCGGTGGCGTTCACGCGGCTCGAACCCACGACGTCGACGGACATCCTGGTGTCGATCTGCGATGCGACCGGCGGCCTGCTGACGACGACCAACCTGCAGCTCGCCGAAGGTGCGGGCGCCGCGGCGGCGTGGCAGCAGATCGTGCCGGTGATCGACAGCGACGGCAGTCGCTTCGCGATCGCCTACAAGGAACTGTGGAGCGGCACCGGTGGCGACTTCGACGTCCGCGTGTCGACGCTGGCGCACGACCCGGCCGCCAACACGACTGCGGTGCACGACAGCCGCGCGTCCATCGCTGGCAGCAGCAACTACGAGGGCGAGCCGGCGATCGCGTCGACCTGGAGCGGCGGCGGCGGCTCGCTGCGCTACGGCATCGCGTGGCAGCAGTACCTGACGACCGGCCCGACGCACAACGTGTTCGCTTCGGTCTACGACGGCCACCTCGCCGGACCACTGCCGACCGTGCGCAGCACCGCCTGCTCGGGCCTCGGCATCTCGCTCTCCGGCCTGCCGGGCCTCGGCCGCGTGCTGCAGTTCGACCAGACCGACGCCGGCCCGCTCAGCGGCTTCTCGTTCGGCACCCCGGTGAACGTGCCGCTGTCGTTCTGCCCCGGCTGCACGCTCGGCGTCGACGGCGTGCTGCTGCCGAACCCGTTCGCGATCGTGATCCCGGCCAACCCGGCGCTGGTCGGCGCGACCTTCGCGGCACAGGCGTTCAGCCTCTACAGCGGCACGTGCCTCGGCAGCATCGCGTTGTCGGACACGATCGACCTGACGCTGCTGTGAACGCGGCGGCCGCAACGCGCCAGCGGTCGCGGCCGTCGGTTCCGGCGGGTTCTGCGTCCGGCGCGCCGCGACCTGGCTTCAGCGCGCCGACATCGCGCCGAAGAAGACCCAGCACAGGGGCAGGAACTGCGTGCTCGCGAGTTCGCACTGCACCGCGACACACTCCTGCGGTGCGGGCGCCGGCGTGCTGAGCTCGGCCGGCACCAGGGCGCGCAGTTCGCGTTCGTCCTCGGCCCACGCCAGCACGCGCGGGGGCGACGAAGCGCACGCCAGGATCGCGCGAGGGACGCTGCGCAGCACCAACGCGACCGTATCCGACGGCACCGAGGGCAACGGCTCCAGCGAAGCGAACTGCGGCGCATGGCTGCGGGTGAGCGCCGTGTGCAGCAGCGCTTCACTGCTCGCATCCACCAGGAAGCGCTCGTCGACCAAGGCGCCCCACGTCTCGACCTCGACGGCGACCCCATCGCGACCGTCCTGCGTCTCGCGTGTGCACCACACCGGCGTCGCGCCGAACGGCGCACGCTTCTCCGCTTCGGCGATCTGCAGCTCCGCGAGCGTGATGCCGCCGGGGCCGGCGTCGATCACGTGGACCCCCACGTAGCGCCCGAGCTGCGTCGGGCTCGGCTCGAAGTCGCGCCCCGCCCGCACCTCGAGCCAGCGCCGCGCCGGTTGGTCGCCTTCGGCTGGATTCGAGCAGATGCGCAACCAATGGCTCTGCATGCCGGGCGGCACGAACTGCAGCGCTTCGGCGAACGGCGCGAGCCACGCCTGCGTCGACGCCTCGACGACGCCTTTCGGCGCTTCGGGCTCGGAGGCGCAGCCCGCAAGCCACGAGACATGGGCGACCGAGAGCGCGCCGCGACGCACCCATGTGTGCTTTGGAAGCGGTTTCACAACGGGGCAGGTTAGTGGATCATGCCAACGGCATTGACGACGCTTTCGGGGTGACGAGCGCTCGCTCGAAGCGTGCGGGGAACAACCGGTCGTTGCCAGCATGTGCGAAACCCATGTGCTCGAGCTGTTCGAGAGAGGATCGACCAGCTTGGGCTCGCCGACCGAAGCTGGCACGTTCACCGCGGAGGGGGAAATGCCCTCTCTGCTCGCGAAAAGACCGAATCGCTCGCCTTCACACGATCGAGAGGCCAATCCGCCGCCCCTCGCGCTCGCGACCCGGTTGCGATGCCACCAAGATCCGTCAAGATGGAGCGATGGGCCTTCCCAAGATCGACTGGGCCAAACTCACCGATGCGGAGCGACTCCAGTTGCTGGACGCTGCCTGGGAGAGCTTCCAGGCCGCACCCGACACCTTGCCGCTCACACCCGCCCAGGCCCTCGAGATCGATCGACGCCAAGCGGCGAATGAAGACGGCTCGATGAAGGCACGCAGCTGGGATGTCGTGCGTGAGGAGATCCGTCAACGCCCGCGGCACCGCCCGTGAAGTTGGAGATCAGCGACGCGGCCAGCGAAGACGCGACGGCCGCCGCAGAGTTCTACGAGGGACGAAGTCGAGGACTGGACGAAGCGTTCCTGGCCGCACTCGACGCGCTGTTCGAGCACATCGTCGAACACCCGATGCGCTAGCGGGTCGTGCGCGGCCCATGGCGGCAAGCGCTGCTGCCGCGCTTCCCGTACTCCGCCATCTACCGAGTGGAGCCGGACCGAATCTTCGTACTGGCCGTCATGCATGGCCGCCGCGATCCGAACGTCTGGCGACGTCGCCGCACGTAGTTGCGCGTCGGCCGGAGAACGATCCCGCGGGGCAAGGCGCGGAGCGCCGGGTCGCGACGAGCCGTCAGCGCGCCAGCAGGTTGACCAGCAACCGCGCCGCGCCCGCGTTGCCGACGCGCAGCTGGCGATAGAGCGCCAGCGAGCAGTGGACGAAGTCGCCGCGGCCGTACTGCGTGTGCAGCAGCGAGCCCTCGAGCGGCTTCTCCTCGCCCTTGTCCACCATCGCCAGCAGCGGCGTCCACGCGGCGTCCCACGTCTTCGCGAAGTTCAGCCCGCGCTCCTGCACCCAGCCGTCGAAGTCGGTGGCGGCGATGGTGTGCGGATACTGCAGCAGGCGATGGCCGGGCTGCAGCAGCGTCACCGTGCTGTCCTCCTCGGTGACACGCCCGTCGCCGACGACCAGCGCGAACGGCGCCAGCAGCGGGTGACCGGCGCGTTCGTTCCACTCGCCCGGCTTGTGGTACATCGCCACGACGCGGCCGCCGCCGCGGCAGAACTGCAACAGGCGGTCGCGCACCTCGGCGAGCTCGGGTCGGTGGTGGTAGGCGCGGATGTCGAGCAGCACCGTCGAGAACTCGTCGAGCCGCGCCATCGCCAGCGCGTCGCGATCGAGTGCCACGAACGCGACGCCGAGGTCGCTGAGCGTGCGTTCGGTCGTGTCGTCGGGGCCGCGCACGAGCGCCACCTTCAGGCCCGGCGGCACGGAGACGTCGACGGCGCGCAGCGGCAGGCGCGTGCGCACGTCGCCGAAGCCGATCTCGATGCCGGCGGTGTCGGACAGTTCGTCGGCGGCGATCGTCGCCTTCACCAGCACGCGCGCCTGCGAATGCTCGCGCGACAGCGTGAGCCGCGTCGGCAGCGGCACCGCCTGCACGCCGGGCGGCAGCCCGAGGCGGATCGGCGCCGACGACTCGCCGTCGGTGTTCGACGTGACCGCGACGCTGAACAGGCGTTCGACGGTGCGGCCCTTCGGCACCAGCACGACCTCACGATCCCACGTGAGATCGAGCGGCGGAACCGGCGTGTAGGGTAGGCGGCGCCGGACGGCGTGCCACACACCCTCCAGCTGGAAGCTCACGAGGAGCTCGACGAAGCGCGGCTCTGGCCCACCGGTCGGCGGCTCGCACGGGAACGCCACATGGAAGCGCCCCGTCGGGCCCGGCGACGTCGGCGCGTTGGCGCTGGTAGCGCCGGCCACCACCCCCTCGGTCTGCGGCAGCGTCATCGACGGCGACACCGGCAGCCCGTCGAACACGAGGGCGCGCACTGGGGCGGTGACCGGCGTGCCCTTGCGATCGCCGCAGGTCACCTGCAGATCCTGCAGCCGCTCGGCGCCATGCACGACGACGTTGGCCTTGCCGTCGCCGCCGGTCGCGATCTCGTCGCGCTCGAGCCACGCTTCGACGCGCACGTTCGCCAGCGACAGCAGGACCTGGTGCAGTGGCTCGTACTGCCCGTGCTGAGCGCGCAGCTGGCGCGCGTGCGCCTCGTCACGGGGACTCGTGGCAAAGGCACTGGCGATGCTGCGCAACTGCGCGCGCACGGCCTCGCTCAGCTCGCCGACGGGAAGTCGCTCGACTCCCGCCGCGAGTCGCTCGGCCGCGGCTGCCCGGGGCACCCAAAGCCACGGCATCTCCTTGGCTGCCCCCTCGCCACCGCCGACCGTGCGAACGTCGTCGTTCGCCACCTTCCACCAGTCGCGCCCGACCTGCAGCGGGTTGTGCGGCCCCCACGGCCCCTGCGTCACGTGCTGCACCCACGCGCGATGCGCGAGCCGCGCGTAGGTCTCACCGCGCAGTGGTTCGAGCTCCGCTGGATCGAGGATCCACTGCGCCTCTTCGATCTTGGCGCGCGTCAACAGCGCCGGCACGTAGCGCTGCTGCGCTGCGCGTTCGCGCAGCACAGTGTCGATCGCCCAGAACGTCGCGCGATGGTGGCCGTGGCCCTGCGCGATCGTGTGGTTGGTGATCACGAAGTCCGGATCGACCTCGTCGACGACGCGACGCATCGCCGCCAGCAGGTTCTCGTCGCCCCACTTCGCACGCGTCTCGTCGAGCGTCTTGCTGAAGCCGAAGTCCTCCATGCCGAGCCAACACACGTCGACGTCGCTCATCGCCGCGGCGCGCAGCGTCTCGCGCACGCGCAGGTAGGCGAGCTCGGGCCCGATCTCGCGGCCGATCGCGTTCTGGCCGCCGTCGCCGAACGTCGTGTAGGCAGTGACGACGCGCATGCCATACTTGCGGCGCAGCATCGTGTTCGTGCGCGACGCTTCGTCGTCCGGGTGTGCTGCGACGTTGAGCACGACCGCGTCGGTGCGCGCATCGAGCAGCGCCTGGTGCAAGGCGACGAGGCCCGCTTCGGGCTCCGCTTGCTGCGCCGCAGCGCGCGAGGCGAAGGCGAACGGAGCGAGAACGGCGAGTGCGAGCACGCCTTGGATCGGGAGGGACTTCATGCCTGCAGACTCCGCAGCCGCTTCATCGCTTCCTCGAGCACCGGCCAGTCGACGGCGAACTGGAACCGCATGCTGCGCACGCCGTCCGGCCGCGCGAAGAACAGGTGCCCCGGCACCGCGTTGACGCCGATGCGTTCGATCATCTTCAGCACCGCCGGGTGCGGTTCGAGGTCGCCGAAGACCTTGGTGTAGTCGGCGAGCACGTAGTAGGCGCCCTGCGGCACCTGGAACTGGAAGCCGGCGTCGCGCAGCGCCGCACAGAACGCATCGCGTTTCTTCTGGTAGCCCGCCTCGAGGTCGCGGTAGTAGCTATCGGGCAGCTGCTCGAGCGCCTTCTGCACGCCGCGCTGCATCGGCCGCGCCGCGCAGACTTCGACCTGGTCGAAGACGATGCCGCACTTCTCGACGATCTCGGCGGGGCCAGCGAGGAAGCCGATGCGCCAGCCGGTGACGGAGAACGTCTTGCTGAACGAGTTCATCGTCAGCGTGCGTTCGGCGAGGCCCGGCACGCTCGCCGGCGACACGTGCTTCCGGCCGTCGAAGCACATGTACTCGTAGACCTCGTCGGTCAGCACCAGCACGTCGCTGCCGTCGAGCACGGCGGCGAGCTCTTCGAGTTCGCTGCGCGTCCACACCTTGCCCGACGGGTTGCCGGGCGTGTTGACGACGACCGCGCGCGTCTTCCTGGTCAGCGCGCGCCGCAGCGCCTGCGCATCGAACGCCAGCGTCTGCCGGTCGAGCGGCACCGCCACCGGCACGGCGCCGAACAGCGGCACCGTGCTGCCGTGGTAGCTGTAGTACGGCTCGAACAGCACGACCTCGTCGCCGGCGTCGATCAACGTCATGCCGGCCGCGAAGAAGGCGCCGCTGCTGCCGGTGGTGACGGCGACGTTCGCCGCTTCGTAGGGCAGCCCGTTGTGCCGGCGCAGCTTGCTGGCGATCGCCTCGCGCAGTTCCGGCAGGCCGGCGTAGGGCGTGTAGAGCTGGCGGTCGGCGCCGCCGATCGACTGCATGGCGCCGTCGCGCAGCGGACTCGGCGTGTCGAGGTCGCAGACGCCTTGGCCGAGGTTGATGCCGCCCGGCACCTTGTTGATGACCAGCGTCAGCGAGCGGAGCAGATTGCCCTGGTCGAGATGCCGACGGCGGGCGGCCGTGCGCGCGAACGCGCGAGGGAGTGGACTCATGGGCAGGTGTGGGCCGCGGATGATACGGAACGGACGCACGAACGGGCCGTTCGTCTTGACGCAGCCTCCGGCGCGGCGAGCATGCCGCCCCCGTGACCGCCGCCCTCGAACTGCGCGACCTGCACTTCGGCTATGGCCGCACGGCCGCCGTTCGTTCTGTGTCGCTGACGCTGCAGCCGGGCGATTGCTACGGCTTCCTCGGCCACAACGGTGCTGGCAAGACGACGGTCATGCGCCTCGCCCTCGGTCTGCTGCGACCGACGCGCGGCCGTGTGCACGTGTTCGGGATCGACGCGCTGCGCGATCCGGTG
>CANGSN010000088.1 GCA_947455805.1 Planctomycetota bacterium | reverse complement strand
CGAACTGCTCGCCGTACCAGCGCGCGAACGCGTCGGCTTCGTAGAACGACACGTGGCAGACCGGTGCTGCCGGCGCCACGTCGACGAGCCCGCGCAGCGTCCAGCGCTGCCAGCGGTCGTCGTGCCGTTCCCAGTAGAGCGGCGCCTGCCAGCCGTGCTGCTGCACGGCGGTCCAGCCGTTCGACAGCCACAGCAGCGGCCGCCGGTAGCCGTCGTCCTGCACGAACGCGAGCCACTCGGCGTTGGTGATCAGGCGGTCGCCGAGCGCGAAGTCGCCGACCTGCACGCGGTGGGCGGGGTGCTCGTTGTCCCAGGCGAAACCCGCTTCGTCGTGGCCGAGCCACGTCGTCGCCGCCGCGAACGGCACCGCCCGCAGCGGTGCGGGCTGGTGCTTGCCGTCGGCGTGTCGATGGGCGCTGGCGACGGCCGGCGCATAGGCCTGGCGCAGGGTCGGCGGTGCCGAGCTGCGGATATGCAGGATCTCGGTGACGAACAGTTCCTGGTGCTGCTGCTCGTGCTCGATGCCGATCGTCAGCACCTCGTCGAGTGCCGGCAGCTGCGCGTCCGGACACTGCGCGAGCCACTGCTGCATCGCCGCGTCGACGGCGCTGCGGTAGGCGCGCACGGCGTCGGTGGCCGGCTGGGCGATGCGGCCACGCTGCGCGCGCGGCAGCCGCGGGCCGATGCCTTCGTAGTAGCTGTTGAACGTGTAGTCGAAGCCGGCGAAGCCCAGAGGTTCGAGGCCGAGCGGTCGCAGCACGTTGGCGGCGAAGAACCAGCTGGTGTGACCGAGGTTCCAGAACGGCGGCGACACGTCCGGCATCGACTGGATGCGGAAGTCCTCCGGCGGCAGCGACGCCATCAGCCGTTCGCTCGCCGCGCGCACCGCGGCGAAACGCTGCTGCATCGCGGTGCGCCGTGACGCACTCGCGGTGTCGGTCATCGCCGTTCCTCGGCGCCGTGGCGGTGGAACATCCAGGCGCTGAAGGCGATGCCGAACAGGCTCATCAGGTGGATCGCCGGGAAGAAGATCACGTGCTCGAGCCAGATCGTCCAGAACTGGTGCTCGCTGCTGTTCGGCACCAGCATCGGCTCGAACTGCATCTGCGTCATCGGGTTGACGATGTTGCGCACGCTGCCGACGTCGAGGCAGGTGCCGAGCTTGCCGTCGCTGGCGAACTTGCTGAACAGCGCCGCCGGCAGCCGCGCCAGCAGGATCGTGCCGCTGACCATGACGAACAGCGGCAGCGCCTTCTTCGCCGTCTGCGCCGCCAGCAGCGAGGCGGCGAGGCCGGCCGGCCACAGGAAGCGGTCGAGGCCGATCGGCTGCACGACCAGATCCGGGGCCGCCCGCATCTGCATGCCGAGCCAGGCGGCGGTCGCGGTCCAACCGAACAGCAGCGGCCACAGCCACGGCAGGCCGAGCGCCCGGTCCTTGCTGCGCAGCAACACGGTCAGCCAGAAGGCCGCGAACAGCGCGAACGGCAGCGGCCATTGCCAGCCGGGGGCGGTGACCGTGCCGGTCGGGAAGCGCACCATGCTGACCTCGAGGTCGTTGCCGGCGTAGCCGGCGTAGGTGTGCACCGTCTCCAGGGTCCGTTCACCCGGGGCCATCAGCCCGGCGGCGATCCCGGCCACGGCGGCCAGCGCCAGCACCAGGGTGGCGACGCCGCGCAGGCGGGGGATCGGCAGGGCGAGCGCCAACGCGAGGTAGGCGGCGAGGTGCAGGCAGGTCAGCGTGACGTCCATGAAGCAGTGGCCAACGACCGGAAGGGCCGGGGTTTTCGGGGCGTACGATGACGAACGCCAGACTTTTCCCAGCCGTGCCCTTGCTGCTGGTCGTGTGCCTCGCTAGCGTTCTCGCCCTTCCAACGACCCGGAGCTCTGCGGCAACGGGGTCCAATCGGACCCGCATGCCGCCGAGGCCATCGAGACATGACGAAGCAGAAGACCAAGAAGGCGGTGGTCAAGCGCATGAAGCTGACCAAGACCGGCAAGGTCAAGTTCCGCCACGCGTTCACGTCGCACCTGATGGTGCGCCGCTCTTCGAAGCGGAAGCGCCAGCTCCGTCAGAAGGGCATCTGCAAGGGCAAGATCGCCGTCAACATGGCCGAGTTGCTGGGTGGGAGGTAATCGAGAATGACTCGCGCAACCAACGGTCCTGCCACCAGGCAGCGTCGCAATCGCGTCCTGAAGCGCGCCAAGGGCTACCGCCAGGGTCGCCGCAACCTGTTCAAGATGGCGTCGGTCACGGTTCTCCGTGCCGAACGCTTCGCTTTCGCCGGCCGCCAGCAGAAGAAGCGCATGTTCCGCAGCCTGTGGATCACGCGCCTCACCGCCGCGCTGAAGACGCACGGCCTGCGCTACTCGGCGTTCATCCACGGCGTGCAGAAGGCCGGCATCAAGCTGAACCGCAAGGAACTCAGCGAGCTCGCCATCCACGATCCGTCGACGTTCGGCGCGATCTGCAGCAAGGCCAAGGCGGCGGTTGCCTGATTGTTGCCTGATCCAGGTCGCCTGATCGCGATCTGATGGAACCGGGGTCGACCCCGTCGTTTGCTCTGACGGCGCTGGCAGGTCCAGCGCCGCCGTGCTGTACGGACCGCACTTCCAACACGTCTGCAATCACTTCCCGCTGGCCCTGCGCCAGCGCCCTATCGATGGACACTGCTGCACAACGAGATGGTTGGCTCGCGGCGATCGCCGCCGCCGCCGATGCCGCGGCCCTCACCGCGGTCGAAGCGCGCTTGTTCGGCCCGAAGGGCGAAGTCGTCGAGCTCGTGCGCTCGGTGACGTCGCTGCCGAAGGAGCAGCGGCCGGCGTTCGGCAAGGCCGCGAACCTGCTGAAGCAGGAGGTCGAGCAGGCGCTGGCGCAGAAGCGCGAGACCTTCGCGCAGCAGGCGATGCAGCAGGAGCTCGCTGCCGGCGGCTTCGATCCGACCGAGACCGGTGCTAGGCCAAAGCGCGGCGTGCTGCACCCGATCACCGTCGTGCAGAACGAGCTCGTCGACCTGTTCACCAGCCTCGGCTTCCGCTGGGAGGACGGCCCCGAGGTCGAGTCCGAGTACTTCAACTTCGACGCGCTGAACATCCCGGGCGACCACCCGGCGCGCGAGAGCCAGGACACGTTCTGGCTGACGGACAAGAACCTGCTGCGCACGCACACGTCGCCGGTGCAGGTGCGCACGCTGCAGCGCGCGGTCAAGCAGGGCTTCCAGCCGCCGCTGAAGGTCATCGTTCCGGGCCGCGTGTTCCGCAGCGAGACCGTCGACAAGACGCACGAACACACCTTCTACCAGATGGAAGGTCTGGTCGTGGATCGCGCGCACGGCGAGCACGGCATCAGCGTCGCCAACCTGATCCACACGATGAAGACCTGCCTGCGCGTGATCCTCGAGCGCGACGTGCAGGTGCGGCTGCGGCCGGGCTTCTTCCCGTTCGTCGAGCCGGGCTTCGAGCTCGACGTCAACTGCCCGTTCTGCTCGGGCAAGGGCTGCTCGGTCTGCAAGCAGTCGGGTTGGATCGAGATCCTGCCGTGCGGCATGGTGCACCCGAACGTGCTGCAGAAGGGCGGCCTCGACCCCGAGGAGTACACCGGCTTCGCATTCGGCATGGGCCTGCAGCGCGTCGTCATGCTGCGCTACGGCATCGACGACATCCGCCAGTTCACCGGCGGCGACCTGCGCTTCCTGCAGCAGTTCCCGGAGGTGTCGCGATGAAGATCTCGCTGCGTTGGTTGTCCCGCCACGTCGACCTGACCGGCATCGAGCCGCGGCAGATCCTCGCCGACCTGACGATGAGCACGGCCGAGATCGACGGCCTGATCCGCTTCGGCGATGGCCTCGAGCCGCTCGTCGTCGGCCACGTCAGGAAGCGCGAGAAGCACCCCGACGCCGACAAGCTGTCGGTCTGCGAAGTCGACCTCGGCAGCGCCGGCGGCGTCGTGCAGATCGTCTGCGGCGCGCCCAACGTCGCCGCCGGCCAGCGCGTCGTCGTCATCAAGCCGGGCGACACCTTGCCGGCGAGCGGCGGCAAGGGCGCGCTCAAGATCAAGGTCGGCAAGATCCGCGGCGTCGAGTCGCAGGGCATGATCTGCTCCGAGTCCGAGCTGGGGCTGTCGGAAGAGCACGACGGCATCCTCGTGCTGCCGGCGGATGGTCCGAACGCGGCGCCGATCGGGGCGCGCTTCGTCGACGTGCTGCCGGTGCAGGACTGGGTGTTCGAGATCGACAACAAGTCGGTGAACCACCGGCCGGACCTGTGGGGGCACTACGGCTTCGCGCGCGAACTGGCGGCGATCTACGGCCGTCCGCTGCAGCCGCTGCCGGCGAAGGTTGCGTTCCCGCCGGCCGCTGGCAGCAACCCCGGCATCAAGGTCGACGTGCAGGTCGACGACAAGCAGGGCTGCCCGCGCTACTGCGGCCTCGTGCTCGACGGCGTGCAGAGCGGTCCGTCGCCGCACGCGCTGCGTTGGCAGCTGGCGGCCGTCGGCCAGCGCGCGATCTCGCTGCCGGTCGACCTGACCAACTACGTGATGCTCGACCTCGGCCAGCCGATGCACGCGTTCGACCTGCGCCACGTCGGCAAGGGCCCGATCCGGGTGCGCAAGGCGAAGGCGAACGAGACGATCACGACGCTCGACGGCCAGGTCCGCAAGTTGACCGACCAGGACCTGCTGGTCTGCGCCGGCGACAAGCCGGAGGCGCTGGCCGGCGTCATGGGCGGGGCCGGCACGATGGTCGCTGCCGACACCACGCAGCTGTTCCTCGAGTCGGCGAACTTCCACGCGTCGACGATCCGCCGCACGTCGATGCGCCTCGGCCTGCGCACCGACGCCAGCGCGCGCTTCGAGAAGGCGCAGGACCCGGCCAACGCCGAGCATGCGGTGCACCACTTCGTGCGCCTGCTGCAGCAGTACTGCCCGACGGCGAAGCCGGCTGGACCGCTGGTCGATCCGCTCGGCTTCCACTACGCGCCGAAGACGATCTCGCTGCGCCGCGCACGCCTGCTGCAGAAGCTCGGCGTGCGCCTCGAGGACGACAAGGTCGCGGCGATCCTGCGTTCGCTGGCGTTCGACGTCACCGTGACCGCCGCCGGCTTCGACTGCGTGGTGCCGAGCTTCCGCGCCACCAAGGACATCGCCATCGAAGACGACCTCATCGAGGAGGTCGGGCGCATGTTCCGCTACGACAACATCCCGGAGCGGCCGCTGCAGGGGGTGCAGGCGCCGCCGGTGCGCAACGAGGAGCTGTTCCTCGGCCGCCGCCTGGTCGAGGTCGCGTGCCTCGAGCTCGGTGCCAGCGAGGTCTACAACTACAGCTTCACGCCGGACGCGCTGCTGCAAGCGGTGGGTGCCTTCGAGCACGCCTACGTGCAGGTGCAGAACCCGGTGGCGCCCGAGCAGACGCGCATCCGCCGCCACGTGCTGCCGAGCCTGCTCGGCAGCGTCGGCCAGAACCTGCGCGCGCACGCCGAAGTGAAGCTCTGCGAGCACGGCAAGGGCTACCACGCCGAGATGCGCGACGAGCACAAGCTGCCGCACGAAGTGCGCGAGCTGGCGTTCGTCTGGTCGCGGCGCGACGGCGCGCACCCGTTCCTCGAACTGCGCGAAGCGATGGCGTCGCTGCTCGAACGCGTCGGTCGTCCGGCGGTGATGGCGCGCGTGTGGCACGGCAAGGACCAGCCGTGGGTGCACCCGACGCGCGCGGTCGCGATCGATTGCGACGGCTCGCCGGTCGGCTATGTGGCGCACCTGCACCCGGGCGTCGCCCGCGCGTTGCAGCTGCCGGTGACGACGGCGATCGCGTGCCTCGACGTGCGTGCGCTGCTGGCGAACGGCCGCTCGGTCGCGCGCTACCAGCCGCTGCCGACGTTCCCGCAGCTGCCGGTCGACGTGGCGCTCTTGGTCGACGAAGCGACGCAGGTAGCACAGGTCGTCGAGTTCCTGCGCACCACCGGCCGCAAGCTGGTGAAGGACGTGCAGCTGTTCGAGGTCTACCGCGGCGAGCGGCTGCCGGCCGGCAAGAAGAGCCTGAACCTGACGGTGACGCTCGGCGCCGACGACCGCACGCTGACCGACGAAGACGAGGGCAAGTTCCTCGCCAAGGTGCGCGAGAACGCGGTGCAGATCGGCGCCGAACTGCGCGGCTGAGAGCCCGAGAGAAAATCATGCTACGGGCTCTCGGAATCATGTTTGGCGGCTGCATTCGCAGCCGCGCAGAGGCTTCGAGAGGATTCTCTCTCAGCCTCTGACCGGCCGCGCGCTCGCATCCGGGCCCGCGCGCTACTTGCCGACGTTCTCCGGCAGGATGCGCGTCGACTCGAAGCGCTGGCTCAGGATCCAGCGGCCGATCGGCGTCGTCGCGTCGCCCGACTGGTAGCGCTTCAGCGTGTTGTAGAAGATCCAGGTCTCGTCCCCGACCGTCTCCGCCGTCGCCACCTGGAACTCGTCGAAGACGTAGTGGTGCACGGTGATCGTGCTGCGCACGGTGCCGCGCGCGAGCGTGCCTTCGTGGCGTTCGCGGCGCACCAGCGGCGCGTTGATCACGAGCCGTTGCCATGCGCCGACCTTGTAGTCGGGCGTCTTCAGCGTCGCCTCGGCGATGCGCAGCAGATCCGCATCGGTCGAGGCCGCAGCCGGCATGCGCACCGTGTCGAGCATCGCCACCGCCAGCGCCTGCAGGTGCGCGATCGCCTTCTGCACCTTCGCCGCCTGCGCCTGCCGTTCGGCGACGCTCGGCCGCGGCAGCGACGGGTCGGCCAGCTCGTCGTGCACGGCCGCACTCTGCACCGCCGTCGCTTCGCGCCGCAGCATGCCCATTTGCTGGTCGAACGCGCCGCGGCCGAGCACCCGGTTGGTGATCTGGTCCTTGTCCTTGACGTCGGTCGCCAGCAGCCAGTCGGCGTGGCGCACCGCGTCGGCGACGCCCATCTGCACGCGCGCGGCGACCTGCTGCTGCCGCTCGGCGATGCGCCGCGGCCAGTCCACGGTCACCGTGTGCCGCAGCGTCTCGGCGCGCTGGCGGTCGACGGCGGTGTTCTGCATCGCCTGCTGCGCGAACGCGACGTCGGTCGGCAGCTCGACGTCGCGCAGCTGCTGCATGGCCAGCAGGAACGCGCGCATCGAGTCCGGCTCGTACGGCTGCTCCGGCTCGGCCGGTAGGTTCGCCGGCTGGTACTTCGTGCGCAGCAGCTCCTCGACCTTCTTGCCGACGTCGGCCGCCGCCGCTTCGTCGCCGGCGACCTTGCCGGCTGCGGCGTCGTACTTCGCCTGCAGTGCCAGCAGCGTCTCGCGCACCGTCTGCACGTCGGCGACCGCGAACGGGAACTGGCCGATGCGCTTCGTCAGCTCCTGCAGGTCGCGCTCCATCGCCCTGCGGCGGCTCGGGTCGGTCCACAGGTTGGCCGGCACGAGGTCGAAGTTGCGCGTCGCCGCGGCGATCTCCTTGCTCAGCTGCTGCAGGGCGAGCTCGTCGTACGGCAGGTTGGTCGCCGGCGTCGCGGGCTTGGCGCCGCCCGCAGCGGGGGCCGGCGGCGTGGCTCCCGAAGCAGGGGCGGGAGCTGGTGCTGGCGCGTTCTTCTTCGCTTCGACCTTGGCGCGGATCGCCGCCAGCCGCTTGTTGGCGTCGCCGTGTGCTGTGTCCGGCTTGACGACGGCGTTCAGCCGCTTCTGCGCCCAGTCGAGGTCGACGAGCAGCGCCTGCAAGGTGCGGGTGTCGCCGGCGGTCGCCTTGGCTTCGGCTTGTTCGACCTTCTCGATGCGCTGCAGCGCTTGCTTGACCAGCGGATCCTGGGCGAGGGCGGACATGGACAGGGCCGCGAGGGCGGCGGCGAAGGCAGGAGCGAGGCGCATGTGTGGGAGCAAACGTCGGAGGGGTGGGACGGCCGTCAGGTTCGTGTCGGTCGCCGACGGAACGCGAGGAGCGGTTTGGCCGTCATGGGCCGGCGGCTTGCACGGCGGCCCAAAACTTCGCCTCGTGGGCGCGGATGTCGTCGTCGGTCAGCGGCACCGGGCGCGGGGTGACGAACACCTGGCCCTGGTGCACGGTGACGTTGTCGCGCAATCCCTCGCGGTAGCCCGGCGGCGGGAAGCGGTCGTGCGCCAGCTTCGGGTCGCCGTGCACGCTCGGTTGCGCCAGCAGCTCGGCCAGCGCGATCCGGCCGTCGTGGTCGTGGTCGTAGTCGGCGAGCATGCGCTGCGCCTGCGCTTGCATCGCGGCCGGATCGCCCGCACTCGCCGGCGCCAGGGCGGCGGCCAGCGGCACCAGTTCGCTGGCGGCGACGAAGCCGTCATGGTCCTGGTCGAACAGCGCGTGCAGGCTGCGCCAGTTCGCAGCACGCTGGGCCAGCCGTTCGTCGCGGCTCGGCGGCTCGGTGTGCGCGATGACGCGGTCGCTGAGGCCGAACGCGTCGACGATGGCGACGTGCGGCAGCACCCAGCCGACGACGCCGACCGCTTCGCCCCACAGCACGGGATTGCCGTCGCGCGGGATCTGCGAACCGCGCGCGCGGTTCGGCGCCGCCTGTTCGAACACCGCGAGGTTGGTGCGCATCTCGTGGTTGCGCATGCCGGTCGTGCGATGCCGCAGCCAGTCCTGCCAGTCGTCGTACGGCTGCACCAGCGGCCGCAGCCACGCCGGGGCCGACGGTGCGATCGGGCCGTCGAGGCACGCGTACTTCCACCAGCCGATCGGCAGCCCCGCGACGACGAACAGCAGGACGCCGCGCCGCACGCCGCGCGGGCCGCAGCCGAGCTGCGCCAGCATCGCTGCCATCGCCAGCAGCAGGAACGGGAACAGCTGCGCGTAGACGCGGTACTCGAACAGGTCGCCGCCGATGACGAGCGTGTAGTAGGTGAAGTGCACCAGCAGCGTGCCGGTGACCGCGGCCCAGCCGAGCGCGTGCGGACATCGCAGCAGGGCGCCGACGTGCTGGCTGCGACGCACCAGCCACAGCAGCGCCACCGGCAGCCACACGCCGACGCCGAACTCGAACGCGTACGACGCCGCGTAGCGCCACCCGCTGTCGGGCCGCAGCGGCGAGCGCTTCGCGTAGTAGGTGTTCGGCAGCCAGTCGCCGTAGTAGAGGCGGTGCCAGACCGCGTGCGCCATGACCGGCAGCAGCAGCGCCACCGAGGCGGCGAGCCACGGGCCGGTGCGCAAGGCCCCGCCGAGGCGCCACGCGGCGAGCAGCGCCAACGTCGCCGCGGCGATCAGCTGGCCTTCCGGCCGCGCCATCGCACACAACGCGCCGAGCAACGCCAGCGCGAACGGCCCGCCGCGGCGCGTTCGTGTGTGCGGCGACGTCGCCACCAGCGCCCACAGAAACCACAGCAGCAGGAAGAACGCAGCACCGAGGCCGCTGCTGAAGTAGGCGACGAGGCCGCGGTGGGTGACGG
>CANGSN010000087.1 GCA_947455805.1 Planctomycetota bacterium | reverse complement strand
GGCGGCGGCACGTCGAGCGCGCGTTCGAACAACGCGCGCACCTGCGACCACGGCGCACTCATCGGTCAGCCAGCTCCGCACGCAGGAACGCGCTGGCGAGGCGCCACGCGCGTTCGACCCCGGACAACGAGGTGTCGAGCACGGCGGCGATCTCCTGCATCTGCAGGCCGGCGAAGAAGCGCAGCTCGACGATCTGCGCCAGTTCGGGATCGACGGCGGCGAGCCGCTGCATCGCCTCGTCGACCACCAGCAGGTCGACGGCGCGTTGGTCGTAGACGTCGGCGACGTCGTCGAGTTCGACGCGCACCCGATCGCCGCCGCGTTTGTGCGTGGCCCGCGCCCGCAGGTGGTCGACCAGCACCGAGCGCATCGCCCGCGCCGCCGCCCGCAGGAAGTGCGCGCGGTCCGCGAACGGCCGCTCGCGGTCGGCGAGCCGCAGCCAGGCCTCGTGCACCAGCGCCGTCGGCTGCAGCGTGCTGTTCGCCGCTTGGCCGACCTGCTGCGCGCGCGCGCGCAAGTCGCCGTACAGCAGCTCGAACAGGCGCGACGCCGCGGTGGTGTCGCCGGCGGCGCTCTGCTGCAGCAGTTCGGGCAGGGGATCGGGTTCCACGGACATGTCGGGGCAGAAGGCTATCCCCTGGAGCGGGCCCTTCGCATGCGGCCGCCGCCGGCCCGGGCCGTAGCGGCGCTGCGACCGGCGTGTCCCGGTTCGAGCCAGCGCTCGCCGACGACCTTCATCGGCCGGCCAGCGCACCGGCCGGCCCGGCTCGCTATGGTGTTCGCCCTCGATGATCACCCTGACTGGCATCAACAAGCGGCACGGCAACCAGATCCTGTTCGTCGATGCGTCGCTGCAGCTCAATCCCGGCGAGAAGGTCGGCCTGACCGGCCCGAACGGTGCCGGCAAGTCGACCGTGTTCCGCTTGATCGTCGGCGAGGAGACGCCCGACGACGGCGAGGTCGCGCTGCCGCGCCGCCTGTCGCTCGGCTACTTCCGCCAGGACATGGGCGAGATGAAGGGCCGCTCGGTGATCGACGAGGCGATCGTCGGCTGCGGCAAGGTCGGCGAACTGCACCACGAGCTGGAGCAGCTGCAGCGCGACATGGCCGATCCGGACAAGGCCGACGACATGGACCGCATCCTCGAGCGCTACGGCGAGGTGCAGGCGCAGTACCAGGACCTCGGCGGCTACGAGCTCGAAGCGAAGGCGAAGGAGGTCATGCACGGCCTCGGCTTCAACGACGCGCAGATCGAAGGCGACGTCGGTGCCTTGTCGGGCGGTTGGAAGATGCGCGTCGGCATGGCCAAGGTGCTGCTCGGCAACAACGACGTGCTGCTGCTCGACGAGCCGACGAACCACCTCGACATCGAGTCGATCCTGTGGCTCGAGCAGTTCCTGCAGCAGACGAAGGCCGCGGTGCTGATGACGTGCCACGACCGCGACTTCATGAACCGCATCGTCGATCGCATCATCGACGTCGACAACGGCCAGTTCGTCTCCTACACGGGCGACTACGACTACATGGAGCGCGAGCAGAAGGTGCGCGCGCTGCAGCTCGAGGCGCAGTTCGAGCGCCAGCAGGCGATGATCGCCAAGATGCAGCGGTTCATCGACCGCTTCGGCACGCACGTCGCCAAGGCCGCGCAGGCGCAGAGCAAGGCGAAGAAGATCGAGAAGATCGACAAGATCGAGCTGCCGAAGAAGCGCGAGGTGGTGCCGTTCGCGTGCAAGACGCCGCCGCGCTCGGGCGACGACATCGTCAAGATCCACGGCCTGAAGAAGGCCTACGGCACGCGCGCGATCTACAAGTCGCTCGACTTCGAGATCAAGCGCGGCGAGCGCTGGTGCGTCATGGGCCAGAACGGCTCCGGCAAGACGACGCTGCTGAAGATGATCGCCGGCCACCTGCAGCCCGACGGCGGCCAGCTGAAGCTCGGCAGCGTCAAGATGGGCTACTTCGCGCAGCAGGCGCTCGACCTGCTCGACCCCGACCTCACCGTCTACCAGCAGGTCGACCAGAAGTTCCACCTCGAGTCGATCGGCGCCAAGCGCAACCTGCTCGGCGCGTTCCAGTTCTCCGGCGACGAACAGGACAAGCTGATCAAGTTCCTCAGCGGTGGCGAGAAGTCGCGCCTCGTGCTGGCCCTGATGCTGTTCGACCCGCCGAACTTCCTCGTGCTCGACGAGCCGACGAACCACCTCGACATCCTGACCAAGGAGATGCTCGTGCAGACGCTGAGCAACTTCGACGGCACGATGCTGTTCGTCTCTCACGACCGCGGCTTCCTGCGCGGTCTCGCCAATCGCGTGCTCGACGTCAGCGAATGCGCGGCCGGTGGCCCGGCGAAGGCGTATCCGGGCAGCTACGTGGAGTGGGTCGCGAAGACCGGCATGGAAGCTCCTGGCGTGCACGCCTGAGCCAGGGTCGACTGGCAGCCGGGCGCAGGTGCCCCCATCCACAGCAAATGAGCATCCCACGACGGTGGCCAGCAGTTGCGGCGATCGCACTGCTTGCGGCCTTCGCCTTTTGGCGATCCGCGCTTCCACTCCTCGTCGCGCCACAAGCCGAGAGGAATGGCCGAACAGCCGAGGCCGGCGTGAGCGAGAGCGTTTCGACGACAGCGACGACAGCGACCGAACACCAAGCTGCAGCGACAGCCACGAGCTCTACCGGCTCAACTCCGCACGAGACGCCAACAGAAGTGTTCTGGCCGAACGGGCAGATGAAGAGTCGGGGACTCTGGCGCGACGGACTTCGCTACGGCGAACATCGCACGTGGCACGAGAATGGGCACGTCCACACCATCGAGACCTGGAATGGCGATCGTGATCGAACCGGGCGATCCATGGCATACGACGCGGGTGGAAACCTACTTGTCGATGGCCAATACGATCTCGGTTACATGGTCGGCGAATGGCGCACCTACTACGAGAACGGCCAATTGGAGTCCGTAGGCAGTTGGGAGCCTGTCGACCCGCAGGATCGCCGCCGGGGACAGCGACGCACAGGGCAATGGCTGTTCTTGTTCCAGAGCGGCGCAGTCGATGAGGAGCGCTCGGGACGATATGTGATGGGCGAGCGCATTCCGTAGCATGGTCATCGATCACCTTCTCTCTGGGCGCCCAACTCGGTGAGCCTCTCCATGCGATACGGACCTGGAACAGGCAACGCGTGGGAGCGTTGGGTTGCCCCAGATGACGGTCGTGTTTCGACCTGGATCCAGGCACGGGCAAAGCAGGGGACGACATGTCGTGGTGGCTGCTCGCGCTGACGGTGCTCTGGCTGGCGGTGGCCGTGCACGACTTCCTCGCCGTGCGCAAGCTGCCGTCGCTGCCGCCGCTGCCACCGGCCGCGCCGCCGGCCGACGTCACCGTGGTGATGGCGGTGCGCGACGACGTGCACCACGTCGAGGAGTCGGTGCGCCGCCTGCTGGCGCAGCAGCACGTGCAGCTGCGCCTCGTCGTCGTCGACGACCGCAGCCAGGACGGCACCGGTGAGGTGCTCGCCCGCCTCGCCACCGCCGAGCCGCGCCTGTCGATCGTCACCGTGCGCGAACTGCCGCCCGACTGGCTCGGCAAGAGCCACGCGCTGCAGCTCGGCGCCGCGACCGTGCGCACGCGCTGGCTGCTGTTCACCGACGGCGACGCCCAGCTGACGCCGGACGCGCTGGCGCGCGCGATCGCCGCCGCCGAGGCCGCGAACGCGCAGCACGTGTCGCTGCTGCCGACGCACCGCCGCACGTCGTTGCTCGGCCGCGCCGGCCTGCTGGCGTTCCAGCTGACCGTGCAGCGCCGCGTCGCCGCGATCAACGCAGCGAAGCAGCGCACGTTCGTCGGCACCGGCGCGTTCAACCTCGTGCGCAGCGACGCGTACCACCGGATCGGCGGCCACCTGCCGCTGCGCCTCGAAGTCGTCGACGACGTCTGGCTCGGCTACCTGCTCTTCCGCGCCGGCTTCCGCACGCGCGTCTGGTTCGCCGGCGACGACTTCGCGATCGACTGGGGCGGCACGCCACGCGAACTGGTGCGCGTCGTCGAGAAGAACATGTTCGCGGTGCTGCGCTACCGCACGCCGCTGGCGCTGCTGGCGGGGTTCGGCGGGCTCGCCCTGCTGGCGGCGACGTTCGCGGCCCCGCTCTACGGCGGCGGCCTCGGCTGGCTCGTGCTCGCCAGCTACCTTCTGACCGGGCTCGGCGGCGTGGCCCTCGCGCGCAAGCTGCACTGGGACGCGCTCGCGGGCCTGCTGGTGCCGTTCGCGCGCGTGCTGCTGCCGGTGGCGATGCTGAACTCGACATGGGTCACGCTGCGGCAAGGCGGCGTGCGCTGGCGCGGCACGTTCTATCCACTGGCGCTGCTGCGGCGCGGCCAGGTGCGCTGAGCGACGCCGAACGACGCCCCGCGCGCCGGGAGCGTCAGCGCTGCACCCACCACCAGCCGTCGACGAGCTCTTCGCGCAACTCGCCGGCGCCAAGCGCCGTCGCGCGACGGCTCGCGGCAGCGGCGGTCGGCAACCACTCGAGCCGCTGCTCGTGCGACGAACCCGGCTCGCCGAAGCGACGGAAGACGACGTGCACGGCGCCACCGGCATCGTCCGGTGCGGTGACGGCCAGCGCCCCGAGCAGCCGCAGCAGCTCCTGCTCGCGCGGCGCGCGATCCCCTTTGCGAACGTTCGCCTGCAGCTGGCGCAGCTCGGTCAGCAGCACCGCCTTCTCGACCACGAGCGTGCGTGCGCGCGCGACGTCGAGCGGTTCGCCTTCGGGCTTGTCGCCGGCCATGTAGAGCAGCATCCAGACCGGCAGGCCACCGACGACCGCCGAGCCGAGCATCAGCAGCAGCGCGGTGCCGACCCACGAACGGGGCTTCTCGGCGGCGGATGGAGTCGTGCTCATGCGCGTTGGCGGGCGACGGGACGAAGCGGCAACTCGGCAGCGGTCGCCGGAGTTTCACCGGGAACGGGCCTACGCCGAACGGCCCGCACGACGGCACCGCCCGGCATCGCTCACCCGAGGCCGAAGCCGAGGCGCTTCAGCTCGTCGACCAGCGCACTGCGCGCGGCGACGTAGTCGCTGCTGCCGCCCCACATCGCCGCCATGCGTTCGGCCCAGCCCTTCACTTCGCTGACCGGCCGGCCCTGGTAGCCGCCACGTTCGGCGTTGGTGCGCACCGCCCACGCGCGCATGCCGGCGTCGGCGCCGTCGAGCACCGCGTCGGTGCGCGTCGCGTCGTAGCGATCGAAGTGCAGCACGCCGGGCAACGGCATGCGGCCGCGCGGCACCGGATCGTCGGCGGGATGGCCGACGGTCATGCCGAACACCACGTAGACGTGCGGCGGCAGGCCGAGCAACGCGCCGAGCTGCACCGGATGGTTGCGCGCAGCACCGATCATGCAGGCGCCGAGCCCTTCGGCTTCGGCGGCGAGCTGCAGGTTCTGGCCGAGCAGCGCCGCATCGACGGTCGCCTGCAGGAACAGTTCGA
The DNA here is from genome assembly GCA_947455805.1 of Planctomycetota bacterium. Taxonomy (GTDB): domain Bacteria; phylum Planctomycetota; class UBA1135; order UBA1135; family UBA2386; genus UBA2386. The sequence continues at coordinate 3,965 of CANGSN010000087.1, read as the reverse complement.
AGCTCTGCGCCTGGATGCTGGTGCCGTGCCGCCCGCATGCCGCCGCGATCTTGTGCAGGTCGGCGCACACCGCGAAGAACACCGGCGCCTGCACGATGTGCTGCTGGCCGGCGCACAGCCGCGCGCACTGGTCCTTCACCTCGGCATCGCGCACGCAGACGACGCTGTAGGCCTGGATGAAGCTCGACGTCGACGCATGCCGCGCCGCGTCGACGAGCCGTTCGATCTGCGACTGCGGCAACGGCTCGCTGCGATAGGCGCGATGGCTGCGATGGCGGAACATCTGCGCGACCGTGCTCCACGGCTCGCCGTGCAGCGCGCAAACCGCCGCGCGATGGTCCTCGGGATGGTCGAGATCCGCGTGCACCCACGGATTGGCCGACGCGACGACGCGCACGCGCGCCGGGTCCTTGCGCACGAGGTCGCGCAGTACGCTGCCGCTCGCCTCGATCTCGGCGAACGCTTCGACCGCGAACGCCGCCGGATGCCCCGGCCGCCCGCGGAACAGCGGCAGCGCGATCGCGCAGTCCGGCTGCGCCAGCGTCGCCAGCAGCGCCAGCACCGTCTCGGCCTCGACCAGCGCGTGGTCGACGGGGAACACCACCACTGCCGCGGTGTCGTCGGGCAGCTGTTCGCCTGCCGCGCGCAGGCTGTCGGCCATCTCACCGCCCGACGGCACGACGATCGTCGTCGCCGCCAGCTGGGCCGGCAGCGCCGCCGCTCCGTCGCGGCGCACCACCAGCACGTCGTCGATGCCGGCGGCGTGGCAGGTCGCGACCACGCGTTCGATCGCGGTGGTGCCACCGAGGTCGAGCAGCGCCTTGTCGGCGCCCATGCGCTGGCCGCGCCCAGCCGCCGGCACGATCGCGACGGTGCGCATCAGCTGCCGCGGATCTCGCTCAGCGTGAGCAGGCAGTCGACCGCGTACTTCTTGCGGAACGCGTCGGCGTCCGGGTCCTCACGATCGGCGATCGCCATCACCACGACCGGCACCGCACCGACCTCGACCACCGCGTCGATCGCCTTCTGCGCCGAACCGCCGGTCGTCACCGTGTCCTCGAGGATCGCCACCTTCTCGCCCTTGTCGAGGTCGCCCTCGATCTTGCTGCCGGTGCCGTGGCCCTTCGCTTCCTTGCGCACCAGGAACGCCTTCAGGTTCTGGCCGGTCTCGAAGCTCAGCGCTGCGACCGCGCTCGCCAGCGGATCGGCGCCGATGGTCAGGCCGCCGACCGCGGTGATCTCGGGGTGCTTCTTCAGCTTCTCCAGCAACAGCTTGGCGATCAGCCACAGCCCTTCCGGGTGCAGGCTGACCTTCTTGCCGTTGATGTAGAACGTCGAGCGCTTGCCCGACGCGAGCACGATGTCGATGCCGTCCTTGTAGGCACGTTCACGGACGAGCTGGAGCAGGCGGGCCTTCGCCTTCTTGGGATCGAACGGTGTGGTCACGGCGTTCGGGATACCGCTCGCGCGCGCGGCTTTCCACCCACAGCTGGCGGCGCGGCTGCTGCGCGCCGGTGCCGATCGCGAGGGCAAACGCCCGCTCGACTAGGCCGGCCGGGCCCTGCGCGCGGAGTTCGCAGGCATCTTTGCAGCCCGCGACCAGCTCCGGAGCGACCGCGGCGAACGGCCCACTTCCCGCCATCGGCGCGCGCGCTACCGTGCCGCCCATGCCCCGGTTCCACCAGCGCCACTGACCCCGTCGCCGGTGCTCCGTGAGCGCACCGCGATCCACCGCCCGCACGGACCGGCGCTCGTGAGCGACGGCCCGCACGGGCCAGCCACACGAGCTCTCGCATGACCTTCGACTTCCGCGCTGCCGCCGAGGCAGTCGCCGCCGTCGCGCGCGAACACGCCATCGCCGTCGACAGCACCGCGTCCTTCCCCACCGCCACCGTCGACGCCGCGCGCATGGCGGGACTGTTCGGCCTGATCAGCGGCACCGACGTCGGTGGCCATGGCCTGTCGCTGCGCGCCGCCACGCACGTCATCGAACGCATCGCACGCGAGTGCGGCAGTTCGGCGATGGTGCTGACGATGCACTACTGCGGCACCGCCGTGATCGAGGCGCACGGCGAACGCTCGGTGCGCCAGGACATCGCGCAGGGCCGCCACCTGTCGACGCTCGCGTTCAGCGAAGCGGGTTCGCGTTCGCACTTCTGGGCGCCGACCAGCACCGCGCGCGCCGACGGCAAGCACGCCGTGCTCGACGCGAAGAAGAGCTGGATCACGTCGGCGCAGCAGGCGACGGCCTACGTGTGGTCGAGCAAGCCATGCACCGGCAGCGAAGCCAGCACGCTGTGGCTGGTGCCCGCGAAAGCATCGGGTCTCGCGGTCGCCGGCGCGTTCGACGGCATGGGCCTGCGCGGCAACGACTCGGCGCCGGTCACCGCCAGCTCCGTGCGCGTGCCGCTGACCAGCCGCCTCGGCGACGACGGGGCCGGCTTCGGCATCATGATGGGCACCGTGCTGCCGACGTTCGCGATGCTGATCGCGTCCGGCTCGCTCGGCCTCGCCGAAGCGATGGTGCAGAAGACCGCGGCGCACGCCGGCGGCACCAAGTACGCGCACCTGCCGACGCAGAACGCGCTCGCCGACCTGCCGACGATCCGCGCCTACATCGCGCGCATGCGCATCCAAGTCGACATGGCCAAGGCGCTGTGGCAGGAGACGCTGACGGCGCTCGAGAACGGCGCCGCCGACGCCGGCCTGCGCGTGCTCGAGACCAAGGCCGCGGCGGCCGAGACCGCCAGCAGCGTCGGCGACATCGCCATGCGCGTCTGCGGCGGCATGGCGTTCCGCAAGGAAGTCGGCGTCGAACGCATGTTCCGCGACACACGCGCGGCCATGGTCATGGCGCCGACCAGCGACCAGCTGTTCGACTTCGTCGGCAAGGCCGTGTGCGGCCTGCCGCTGTTCGGCTGAAGTGGCACGCCGATGCACGACACCCTGATCCTCGGCGCCGTCGCCTACGACCCCAAGGTCGTGACCATCTGGGACGGCTTCCTGCAGTGGTTCCGCGCCCACGGGCTGCCGTTCGACTACGTGCTGTTCCACAACTACGAACGCCAGGTCGAGCAGCACTTCGCCGGCGCCATCCACGTCGCGTGGAACTCGCCACTGGCGTGGCTGCAGGCCGAACGGCTGGCGCGCGCGAAGCAGCGGCAGGCGCGCGCGATCGCGATGCGCGACACCGACCAGGACCTGACGTCGGTCGTCGTCGTGCGCGCCGACGGTCCGGTGCGCAGCGTCGCCGACCTGCGCGGCAAGCGCGTCGGCGTCGGCGCCGCCGATTCGCCGCAAGCGACGATGATCCCGCTCGAGCACCTGGCGGCACTCGGCCTCCAGGCCGAGAAGGACTTCGCCGTGCGGAGGTTCGACGTGCTGGTCGGCAAGCACGGCGACCACGTCGGCGGCGAGCGCGACGCGGCGAAGGCGCTGATGGCCGGCGAGGTCGACGCCGCGTGCATGATCGACGGCAACAGCCTGCTGTTCGCGCAGGAAGGCACGTTGCCGCGCGGCAGCGTGCGCGTGCTGACGCAGACGAAGCCGTACGACCACTGCAACTTCACCGTGCTCGACGGCGCGCCGGCACCGCTGGTGCAGCGCTTCACCGAACTGCTGATGGGCATGCGCTACGACGATCCGGCGGTGCGGCCGCTGCTCGACCTCGAAGGCCTGAAGGCCTGGCGCCCGGGCCGCACCAGCGGCTACACGCTGCTGGCGCAGGCGTGCGATCGCTTCGGCTGGTTGCAGCCGTTCCTGCGGCAGATGGGCGCGTGAGGACGACGTGAGCGACGCGGCGACGAAGGTGCTCGAACTCGGCGCACTCGGCCTCGACGAAGGCGCGTCGGTGCTGCTGCGCCTGACGCTCGCGGGGCTCGGCGCCGGCGAACGGCTGGCCGTGCGCGGCAGCGCGCCCGAACTCGCGGTGCACCTACGCGCGTGGGCCCGCGCCGAGGGCCACG
>CANGSN010000086.1 GCA_947455805.1 Planctomycetota bacterium | reverse complement strand
CGTCGCTGACCGGGCAGGTCGCGCGCGAGGACCAGCTCGCCGCCGCGCGCTCGTCGGCGACGGGCTGAAGGCAGCGACCTCCGTCGTCAGGGCGGCTGGCCGCGGCCCGGGGGGCGGCTGCAGAAGATTCTGCGCCGATCCCGTCCATTCTTCGGGTCCTCGTTCCCCTTTGGGCGCCGGTGCGCGGGTGTCGCACCGAGCGAGGGAGAGCGACATGGAACGATACGAGAGTCAATGGCGCCGGACGCGGGCGCATGCCGAAGGCTACCTGCGGCGTCACGTGGATCCGTGGACGCGCTTCCACCGTGAGGACCTGGTCCAGGAGGCGGCGTTCGCGGCCTGGCGATGGTCGCGGCGACTGGAGAACCCGGCGGCCTATCCAGCGGCGGTGCGCACGATCACGCGGCGCATCCGCAGTCGGGCGCTGTTCGTGCGCCGGCGCGAACGGCGCACGGTGCAGGCCCTGCCGCCGCGGGAGATCGGCGGCAGGGAACGAGCGGAGACGATGCTGGTCGTCGCCGGCCGTCGCCTGCCCGAGCACGTGGTGCGGCCGTGGCTCGACCAGGCGTTGACGCAGCTCACCGATCTCGATCGGTGCCTGCTGCTGTCGTTCCACGAAGGCTTCTGTTGCGCGGAGTTGGCGTCGCGGTTCCACCGCTCCGTGCCGTGCGTGAAGACGCGCATCCATCGTGCGCGGCGTCGCGTGCAACGACTGGTCGAGACGTTTGCTCGCGTGGCGAGCAAGTCCCGGCAAGTGACCGACCGCGAAGACCTGTGAAGAAGGAGAGTCCGAAGATGACGACGAAGACGTTGTGGATGCGTGGCCTGCTCGGCCTTTTGTTGGCGCTGCCGGTGGCGGCGCAGGCGGGCGAGCCGGTCGGTGCGAACGGTGGTGACAAGCCGGCGGCGAACGCGTCGGCGCCGAAGAAGCCGCGCATCGCGTTGAGCGAAGCGGGGCGTGCTTCGCTGGCCGCGGCGAAGGAGGTCGCCGGCAAGGTGCGCGGGCTGCGTGGGCCCGAGCGCATGCAGGCGCTCGAAGCGGCGGCTTCGGCCTACGACAAGGTCCTGGCCGAGCACAGCGCCGAGCCGGCGGTGGCGTCGGTCGCGGCGATCACCGCCGCCGACCTGTGGCGGCAGCAGGGCAGCGTCGCGCTGGCCGAGAAGGACTACCTGCTGGCGGCGCAGCTGGACGCCGATCGCTTCGCGCAGCGCGGACTGCTCGGCGCCGCCGACATGCAGCGCCGGCAGCAGCGCCGCGACGAGGCGATGGCGACCTACAAGAAGGCCGCCGAGGTCGATCCGGGCAGCAGCCGCGCGCAGCAGGCCCGGCTGTGGCAGGCGCGGTTGCTGCAGCAGTCCGAACGGCTCGACGAGGCGATCGTCGCGTTCCAGGCGGCGCTCGAGAGCGCCGACCCCGGCAACGAGACGGTCGAGGCCTGCAACTTCCTGGCGCTGGCGTGGATCGAGAAGGGCGACCACGACGCGGCCGCGAAGGCGATCGAGCACGCCGAACAGGCGGTGCAGGCCGTCGGCGACGACGACCCGATCGTGGTCGAGCGGCTGAAGAAGGCGCTCGAGACGATGTCGGCGAAGAAGGCGCTGCAGCGCGCCCGCGACAAGGCGGCCAACGCGACGAAGGACGCGGTCGGCCTGGATCGCGCGCGCCGCGACGGCTGAGTTCGTTCCCGGGCCTTCGCCGCGAGCTCGCGCGAAGGCCCGGGCCACGACCGCCGAACTCCGGCTTGCGGCGGCGGGGGAGCGTCGGGCTAGGATTGCGCGGATGAAGCGCACCTGCACCGGCCTGCTCGCCCTGCTTCTGCCAGCCTGCGCGATCCCCAACTCGATCGAGTCGCTGCAGGCGGAGGCGCCGCCGCCCGAGTTCGGCCGTCCGGCGTGGGTGCGCACCTGCGCCGGCGTCGGCGCCTGGGTCGGCGGCGTCACCGGCGGTGTGGTGTCGATCGTGCTGCTGCCGGCGACCTACCCGATCAGCCTGCTCGCCGGCGACGCGCTCGGCGAACAGGGCAAGGACGAGTTCCTGTTCTTCCCGGCGATGAGCCTCGCCGCCGTCGGCCACGGCTTCCTCGGCATGCCGGCGGACCTGATCGACATCGGCGTGCGCCGCTTGTGGATCCACGAGACCGACCCGGTGAACAGCTACGAGTGGGTGCCGATGCCGGCCGCGGAGAAGCCGGTGCCGCCTCCGGGGGTGGCGCAGCCGGCGGCGACGGCGGGGCCGCAGTAGTGGTGCTTGGTACGCCCGGAGGGACTCGAACCCCCGACATCCTCCTTGTAAGAGGGATTCGGGCTTCTTGCGGAAGTCCCGCCACGAAGGCGACTTCGAGCGTAACCCTTTGCAGGGCATGGTGCAAGGGGTTGCACCCGGTTGCACCCGGTTCCACCGAGTCGCGCCGAGTTTCGGGCGAAAGGTTGCGTTCGAAACCTTCTTCAAGGGCACCGCGAGAGCGAACGCCGGCCTCACCAGCGCCATGCTCGGCGGCCAGACTCAGCTCGCCGCCGCCAACTCTCAGGCACCTGCAGCTACGCCGATGGCGCGCGCGAGTAGCGAGGTGAATACACCCGGTCCGATTCGAACGGACGACCCCTTCGATGTAAGCGAAGTGCTCTAACCGGCTGAGCTACGGGTGCGCGCGGACTGAGTGTAGCAGAGAGTTGCGCCCGGTTCCTCATGAGCCCCAGACGCTGACTCGACGTCACGGACGGCATGCGAGGCTGCTCAGGGACCGGGCGTGGGGCGCGTAGCCCTCGATCGGTTCAAGGTTCGGGTTGCAGACCATGATAAAGGCGTTCGACCTTCTCGCGTTCCGCGCCATCCCGGCCCTCCGCGAGCCTCCTTGTCCTCAACCGCGGCTGTCGCCCAGATCCCTCGGGAGATCGTGAACGGAACGCCCTACTCGACTGCAGTTGGAGGGGCATCGTCCTGTTCTTCACTAGCACCAGGGTCGTGGTCAGGTGTGATGGCGGGATCCTCGGGCTTCTCCTGCTCTGCTTCCGGCACTTCACCGAGCCCCCGTGCCACCTGGGCGCGGATGGAATCATAATCCCCAGCATTGTCCTCAGCAACGGCCCGATTAGCACCAATCGTGAACCGCTGAGCCCCGTCAGCGCACTCCACTCTGTCTATTCTAGTCAGAATGCACCAATACACGGCTCCTGAAGCGGCCGACGATGCCGAGCGCGGCTCTAAGACTATGTTTGTGACCGAGAGCTTGAGGGAGAGCTTCCCCATGGACCCGATTATGCTCCGGATGGTGTCCGGCTCTTTATCTAGATCATTGATTAGAATCTCTTGCGCCCCCGGAGCGGTCACGGGCTTCACCCACGCACGGGAGCCTCCCTTGCCGTTACGATTCTTGTTCCTCCGAGAAGAGATGTAGTTGGCGGGAGGCTGGTCGTAAATGTGCAGCAGGTAGCGACCACTCAAGCTGGCGCGCCCCGGCCTCTCCGGAACGAGGGTAGCAAGTCTCAAGAGGTCCGCGAGAAGGGAAGCCGTTGGAGCCGCCTTGTTCGTGGGCTTGTTGCGAACCCTGAAGAACTTCGCTTCCAACCAGTTCTGGTGACGCCATCCATATTGCTCGCCGAGCCTCTTGTTAGCGACCTTCAGAGGACCGGTGTCGAGAACAAGGTCTGCACGAAGATACCGAAGTGCACCCGAAATCGATGCAAATCCATTATCATCGTAGAGTCGTTCGCCCTGAATGCAGCTCAACGGATTCGGGACGTTTCGGCCATTCAGCTCCTGCAAGACGGCCATCGTCAACGCCGTCACAACGCCGGCTTCGTAGTCTTGCCCAGGATACCTGCTTCCACAAAGGATCTCAGGCAGAGCGTGGAAGGCTTGTTCGAGCAGCATCGGTGGGCGGAATGCTCTGTCGTGCGGACGTCGGAGGCAACTCCAATTCGATCATCGCAACCCGACCTCCACCAGCTCTGATCCGGCATCATGCTGTGGGTGGATGTGGTCTTCGAACAACTCGACCGTCGCGGCGGAAGTAGCGGCCAACTAGGTTCGAGACCAAGCTGGCTGCTGCGGCTGCAGACGTCGCCCCGAACACCCGGTCATCCGGCTGGTTTGGATACCGCACGCGCTCGTCGACCCGTTGGTCTGCGACCTTGCCACTCCAGCCCTCGACGCGCAGCGCCACGATGAGCCGCTTGTAGATCCAGGCGAGGCAGATCTCGGACATGGTGCCGGCACCGCCGCCGATCGCGATCACGGCGTCGGCGTGCGCGACGATCGAGTTGCGGACGTGATCCAGGCCCGACGGGATTACGACGTCGACGAACGGGTTGGCGTCGGCCGGGTCGTGCCCAGGCAGCACCGCAACCGTGTCGCCGGACTGGTAGCGTGAGGACGACCGCGCGCCGCGGCACGCCGCCTCCATCACGCCGCCGAGCCCTCCGGTCAGCACGCGGAAGCCTGCATCGACGAGTAACCGGCCAACATCCTCAGCCAACAGGTCCTTCTGGGACCCGGCTGGCACGTTCGCATCGCCGATCACCGCGACAAGCCTGCGTCGCGCTGGAGCCTGGGAAGGGGAATTGTCGGTCATGCGAGCACCTCCGTCCCTAGGAACCGCTCGGCTTCCTTCCTGCTCACCAGCATGCCCCCGAGGTAGGGAACTGAAGTCGGTCTCTCGCCGCGCAGGGCCGCCAGCAGCGCCATCACGAGGAAGTCGTGCGTGACCGCGATCACCCCTTGTGTCCCAGGCGCACCCAACACGGCTTCGAGCGCCTGACGCGCGACTTGCTCGCAAGGCACGAGAACGCCATGAGGCAGCGACCCATCCATCCAGCTCGCCATCAGCCCGGTCCAGCCGAGGCGGCGCTTCACCTCGTCGTAGTGCTCCGGCCCGGTCGCGAGGAACCGCATGAGGTGCGGAGTCCGGAGGATGGACCCTGGATCAAGCCCTGCGCCGGCCGCGATCGACGCAGCGGTCTCCAGCGCACGTGGAACAGGGCTGCTCGCGAGCCGAACCGCCTGCCCAACTCGCTGGCCGAGTTCCCGGGCCATCTCACGCCCGCGAGCGGTCAACGCAACCTCGTGCTTCTGCTGGTTCGTCAAGCCGGCGAACGACGGACGTTCAGAGTGCCGAACGAACAGGATGGCACCATCCTGCAGCATGTCGGCCGTCACGACCTCCGGAGTCACCAGGGTCGACGCAGGCTTGCCGCGTGCCCAGCTTCGCGATGGCCGACTGGTGAGGACGCCGATCTGCCTCTCCCGAACGCGCCGGCCGTCGCCCTTGCCCAGGCCCGATGGCTCGTAGAGGTAGAGCGGCTGCCTGATCCACTCGGGCCGCCGGGCCATCTCGACGATCGGCAGCATGAACGCCCAATCGACCGCGATGTCGACGTAGTGCCCATCGATCTGCAGCTCGTGGTCCGGGATCGCGTCGAACAGGCGCTTTCGGAACGTCCGCAGGTGCTGCCAGCAGTTGCCGCCTCGGTTGTGCCGCGGCTCCTCGAACACGACGGGGTAGTCGCCGTGCTTGTCCGTGCGCAGCATCGAGCCGACGGTCGCGTCCGCCCCGCCCCGGTGGGCCGCCAGCACTCGCTCGGCAACGTCGGCACCGATCAGTGCGTCGTCCAGGTCCAAGGTCACGATGACCGTCTCGGGATCCGTGCAGATGTGGCGCACCGCGAGAGCCGTGTTCGCGAGTTGCCCGCGGCGCTCCCGCGGCTGGAGCAGGGTCACTCGATCGCGCCATGTGTCGGTCCATAGCTGCAGGTAGCGGCGGCTCAGCTCGTGCGAGCCGTCATCCACGATCACCGCACCCCAGTCCGCTCCGCGCTGGGCAACGAGTGAGTCGAGGCATCGCCGCATGCGGCCCGGTGGCACGTTGCGGCCCGTGATGACGAAGACGAGCGGCTCGCGGCGCACCCTCGGCACCCAGCCCAGCGGCCCACCAACGAGGTCGACAGATCCGACCTGCTGCGCCGTTCGCACGCCCTTCTCCACCAGATCGCTCAGCAGCATCCAATCCGCGACGGGTCGCTTGCACGAGTTCGGCAAGTGGACGAACCACGTCGCCGCTCCGCCACCCCGGATCGATCGCAGAGAACCACTGCGCACGACCTCATCCAGCGAGCGATGCCAGGACAAAGCGGGCATGCCGCTGTTGAGCTGGTTCGGTAGCGGGCGCGCTGCCAGCAGGCGTTTCCGGTGGACGAGGCTGCCCCGCACCTCAACTCGCCATGGCCGACTGCCGTCGCCGGCCGAGAAAGGCAGATCCGCATCCCGAGCGATGTTCAGGGCCGCCGTGACGACCCGATCATCCGCGTCGAACTGCGCGATCATCTCGCCCAGGAAGTCGCGATTCCGGTCGCGGCGCCCAACCAGCAGGTCCGAGTCGACCTGGAGCACGTAATCCGCCTTGCACGACGCGATCGCCTGCAGCGGCGTGACGAGCGGCGCTCCGTGGATCGAGTGCGTAGCGGTCGAGTCGAGCACGAACCACTCGTGGATCACCGCGGCGGACTTGGGTCCCTCGGAAGCCCCGAGCAGAATCCGATCGATCCAGCCACGACGGACCAGCCGCTGGGCCGCCTCCAACAGTGACGCAGTGTCACTGGGGGCGTGCTGCCGCACGAATCCGTCCCGGCGTGAGTCGATCGCGAGCACCCGCTCCTGGAATATACGAGGACCTTCGAGCTGTCCGACAAGGTGCTCGACCTGTCGTTCGATCGTCTCGGCCTCCATCGCGCACGTCCGGATCACCAGATCGACCTGGACGCCATCGGGAGCGACCGCGATGGGGCGACAAACCAGAGTGAGGAAGTCGGTGGCCGGCTCGAATCGTTCGAGGTCCACAGATTCACTCTCGACGCGACGCTCGACCACAAGTCCGTGCCGCAGCAGGTCGCGTTCGATCCGTCGAAGCGGCCGGTGGAACTCGCCACGTCCCGCGCCGGTCTCGCCGTTCTCCGTGTAGGCGAAGCAGTCCTCGTAGCTGGTGGCGGCTGGCAGGTCGCGGTGACGGTGCAGCGGCGTCGGCCCGCCGAACGTCGCGAACGGGTGGCAGATGGTGACGACGACGGTGCCACCTGTGCGAACGGCGCTGCGCAGGTCGCCGAGCATGCGCACGTAGTCCGGTCCATCCGGCCACTCGCACAGGACCAACGTGCAGACGACCGCATCGAACGGGCCGGCCGCCAGGACTTCTTCGCGGTCGTCGGTCAGGCGCAGCCCGGCCGGCAGGTCGCCAAGTTCCAGCCACCGCTCCGCAACGCCGGCACCTGGGTCGAAGCCGAGCGTGAGCATGCCGGCCGCGGCGAAGGTGCGGGCGCTGCGCGCCTTCTTGCCGCAACCGTAGTCCAGCACGGTGCGCGCACCTGACTGCAAGACAATCGGGTCGACGATGGCGGCTGCGATCCGGGTCGCAGACGGACTCTCGTCGCAGAGCGCGCGCCAAAACCGATCGAACCCATCGAGTTCGGGCAGGCGCTTGTCCTGCAGCGCACGCCGCATCAGCACTTCGAGGTCGGGGCGATGCGGCCACCGCCACGAGAGCCACGCGCGTTCAGCCATCGAGCGATAGCCGGCATCCGTGAACGGGCGGATGTCTGCGCCGTAGTCGATGAGGCGCAGCCCGGTCGATGTCACGCGCAGGTTCTTGGGGTGCATGTTCCTGCACACCACGCCGAGCGCCTTCAGCTCCCGCAGAAGCTCGATCAGCTCGAGACCATGGCCGCCGGTGTAGGGCTCGGATGGCTCGAATGGGTAGCTCACGACGAGATGGCCGTCGACGGTCACCAGCTCGGGGAGGTAGATGCGCTTGAGGGGCAGGGCCGTGCCTGAGAGCGCGCGCAGCGTCGCCTCGGTGTCGTGGTTGGCTCGGGGCTTCATCAGGTCGAGCACCTTGAACACCCGACGCTCGTCGGTGAAGACGACGCCTTCGCCGCCCATTCCGAGCAAGCGAAGTGGCGACTTGCCGAGCGCCCCGCGTAGCACCTGCCTTGCCCGAGCCTCGCGAGCCTCCCGGAAGGCCGGAGACTCGATGGCCACTCCGGCGTGGGTCGCGCGGTATTCCGCTATGAATCCGTCCATCGAAACGAACGTGCCGCGGATGGCCGCATCGCTCGTGCTGCGCCGAACGCGCTCAGCGAACTCGGACACCGCCGAGGGTCGGAACTCGCTGCGAAGTCGGTCCATCTCGCTCGCGATGGCCTGGAGTGCGGCACGCGCTTCACCACCTCCCCAGGCCGGATGGTCCGCTGCAATCCGACGGGCAGCCGAACGAATCGCGCCTGCCAAGCCGAAGATCCGCCAAGCGTTCCACGTCAGCGCGGCCAACCGTTCGTCGCGATACTTGCGCACGAGGCGCACGCCGAGACGCAGCTCCGAGTCGGTCCATGCGAGCAACGGGCACTTCCGCTGTTCGGCGGTGCGCCCCTGCATCAACTCGTTCTCCGCCCGGTAGAGCGCGTAGCCCAGCACATCCTGAAGCAGCGTCTCGCTGGCCAGGGTTGCGCACCCAGTCGAGGAGCGGTCGTGCCGCACGCCCACGCACGGGTGCATGACCAGTCGCAAGCCCGCTTGGTCGCGCATCAGTTGCGAGACGAGCATGTCCGAGCGGCGCACGAACTGGTCGCCGAAGCGCGCGAGTGTCTGGGGGTAGAGCAGGAGATGGGCCGGGTTGAAGAAGAGAGCCGAGCCGCCGCGCTGGACCGATTCGATCGCGGCTTCGAGGGGCAGGTCGCGAGCGTGGACGACGAGCGGACGGGTAACCGACTCGCCAGCCAGCAAACGGGTGACCTTCTGGCCCATCCACCTCAGCACGCTGGCTGCGTCCCTAGCGTCGGGGGGCGGCGGCAGCAGCGGTGTTTCCAGGTGCTCCGTGGTCCTCGACAGGTCGTAGTAGCTGTCGCGCAGGGCGTCACGTTCGGCTGCCACCTCCGCGCGGCGGTCGGGCCACGAGGACTCTGGTTGCAGTTGGGCGAGCGTTCCGAGCAGGACGTCCAGGTCGACAAGCTGCGTGCGCAGCGTCGCGACGAAGGGCAGCGGCGCAGCGTCCGTGTCGGGGCCGATCACCACGTCGATCTGCTGCTGCCGGAGCTGCAACAGGGTGCCGACGTCAGGCGTAATCCGTTGGGTCGTCGTGCCATCGCCGCGATCAACCTGAATGCTGAGGCGCTTGTCGTCGTCCAGGATCCAAGCTGCAGCACCGGGAACGGCGAGTGCAGAGTGCGCAACGTAGGTGTTGAGGATCGACCGCGTCGCGGCGATGGGCAGCCGCCTTCGCGTCATGTCGGGCACGTCGAGCAGTGCGCCTCGCTCCCTGTAGGCGGCGGTCACGATCCGCGTGATTCCGGCGGTTGAAACCGGCGGTGAGGATCCGCGCCGTGCGCGCCACACCACGCCGTGGGGTCACGCAGCCGGAAAGCCCAGACTGCGCAACACCTCGGCGACTGACAGTGTCTCCCTCGCG
>CANGSN010000085.1 GCA_947455805.1 Planctomycetota bacterium | reverse complement strand
TGTCGATGCAGGTCGCGAAGGGCGACTACCTCGCCATCATGGGTCGCTCGGGCTCCGGCAAGAGCACGATGCTCAACATCCTCGGCTGCCTCGACCGGCCGACCAGCGGCGAGTACCGCGTCGGCGGCCGCGACGTCAGCCGCCTCGGCGACGACCAGCTCAGCGACGTGCGCGGCCGCGAGATCGGCTTCATCTTCCAGTCGTTCAACCTGATCCCGCAGCTGACGGTGCTCGAGAACCTCGAGGTGCCGCTGTTCTACCAGGGCCGCGTCGGCCCCGAGTCGCGCCAGAAGGCCGAGTATCTCGCCGACCGCGTCGGCCTCGGCAAGCGCCTCGAACACCGGCCGCTCGAACTGTCGGGCGGCCAGCAGCAGCGCGTCGCGATCGCCCGTTCGCTGATGAACGACCCGCTGTTCCTGCTCGCCGACGAAGCCACCGGCAACCTCGACAGCAACACCGAGCGCGAGATCCTCGACCTGTTCGACGACCTGCGGAAGGACGGGGTGACCATCGTCATCGTCACCCACAACCCGAAGGTCGCCGACCGCGCCGACCACACGCTGTGGCTGCGCGACGGCAAGGTCGAGAAGCTGGTCGACAACCGGTTGCTCAGCGCACCCAGCGGTACTGCGCCCGGCGGTGCAGCGGCGGGAGGTGGCGCGTGATCGCCGACACCATGCGCATGGTCCGGCTCGGGCTGAAGAGCCTGATGCTGCACAAGCTGCGCAGCACGCTGACGACCGCCGGCATCCTGTTCGGGGTCGCCTCGGTGATCGCGATGCTCGCCGTCGGCGAAGGCGCCTCGGCGGAGACGCTGAAACAGTACCGCGACATGGGCGTCACCAACGTGCTGATCCGCAGCAAGAAGCCGGAGGAGACGCAACAGAGCTCGACCTCCAGCATGTGGAGCGTTCTCGGCTACGGCCTTTTCTACCCTGAGGCGGACCGCATCCAGAACCTGCTGCCGGAGGCGACCGTCGTGCGCGTGCGCGAGTTCGAACGCGGCGTCGTGCACGGCGAGGCCTGGGCGCAGACGATGATCGTCGGCACCGAGCCGACGTTCCTCGAGGCGACCAACCTGAAGGTCCAGGAGGGCCGCTGGCTGGTCGACCTCGACCTCACCCGGCAGACCAACGTCTGCGTGATCGGCAACAGCCTCGCGAAGAAGCTGTTCCCGCTCGAAGACCCGATCGGCCAGACGATCCTGGTCGGCATCGAGGACCGCTTCGAGGTGGTGGGCGTGCTCGGCTACCAGGGCCGCGCCGCGTCGCCGAACGGCACCACGCTCGACGAGTGCGCGTTCATCCCGCTGAGCAGTTCGCGGCGCCGCTTCGGCGACACGGTCCGCAACCCGGCGACCAACCGCTACGAGCAGGTCGAGCTGCACGAGATCAAGATCAAGCTGCCGAGCATGGAGGAGGTCGAGACGGCCGCCGCCGTCGTCGAGTACATGCTGAAGCCGGCACACGGCAACAAGAAGGACACCGAGATCACGGTGCCGCTCGAGCTGCTGCAGAAGGCCGAGGCGACGCAGAAGATGTTCAACCTCGTGCTCGCCGTCATCGCCTCGATCAGCCTGCTGGTCGGCGGCATCGGCATCATGAACGTGATGCTGGCGACGGTCACCGAGCGCACGCGCGAGATCGGCATCCGCCGCGCACTCGGCGCCAAGAAGAAGCACATCGTGCAGCAGTTCCTGGTCGAAGCCGGTGTGCTGTCGGCGCTCGGGGGCATCGCCGGCGTCGGCCTCGGCGTGCTCGTGCCCGAACTGATCGAGCACTACTTCAAGCAGCCGACCGACATCCGCGTCGACCACGTCGCCCTGGCGTTCGGCATCTCCGCGGTCGTCGGCGTGGTGTTCGGCCTGTATCCAGCGTGGCGCGCCGCGAACATGGACCCGGTCGAGGCCCTGCGCCACGAGTGAAGGCACGTCGCGCGGGCCACGCCCTGCGCAGCCAGCTCAGACCTCGGCGAACACGGCGTCCGGCACCACCGCCACGAGCTCGGCCGGGAACGCACCGGCGCGCGCCGCCGCCTCGATGCGATCCTGGCACACGCGACCGTCGCGACGCAGCTCGGCCTCGATCGTCGCCGCCAAGCGGACCAGCGCCGCCGCGGCGAGACCGCCACGCCCGGCCTCGTCGAGCGCGCCGTGGTCCTGGCGCCAGGTGCGCGCCACCAAAGCGCAACCGAGCCACAAGTCGTCGGTGCCGTGCTCGAGCAGCCACGCGAACGACGACGGCCCGGGGCGCAGCTCGTCGAGGATGCTGCCGAGGTCGTGCAACAGGGCTGCCGCGCCGAGCGCGGCCAACCGTTCGTCCGGCCAGCCGGCGGCGCGCGCCGTCAGCACCGTCAACACGGCGACGCGGATGCCGGTCTGTAGCAGCGCACCGTTCTGCTGCAGCAACATCAGCGGCTCCAGACCACCAGGCAGCGACAGCAGACGCTCCACCACCATCTGCACCACCGCCTTCGCGGTCGCCGGCGCCACGCCCGGCAGCGTCGGCAGGCCAGTGATCAAGCGGTGCTGCACGTAGACCGAACGCAACGCCGAGTCCACGCCGCGCGGCTCGCTCGCGCGCTGCAGGCGACGCAGCGGTTCGACCGGATCGTCGGCGAGCTCCAGCAACACGACGGCGACCCCCGGCAGGCCCGGCAACGACGCTCGCACCGACGGCGACGTCGCCGCCTGCACCATGGCCACGGCCCAGGCAGCCAACTGTGCCGGCGTGACGTCGCGCTTGGGCCGCACCTCGGCAACCGCCGCCGCGCGCCACGTCGCAGCCAATCCGTGCGCTGCAGCCACTGCTCCGGTCCCGAAGTCGGCGACGTCCGTCGCCAGCACGCCGGCGACGACCGCGAGGCGCACCTCGCCGAAGACGGCGACGTGCTCGCCCAGCACGCGCACCGCATCGGCGGCGACCGCGAGGCGTTCCGTCTCCTCACCGCCGTGGCTCACGGACAGCAGGGACCACAAGGCGACGAGGCAGCGCTGCACGTGGAAGCTCCGTCGGCCGTCGGCGGCCGAGGCGAACGGCCCGATGTCGGGCGTCTTGACTCAGGCCTTCTGGCCGCAGTGCTTCTCGACCAGCTCGATCAGCTCGTCGGGCTCGAACGGCTTGCGGAAGTAGTCCGCGGCCCCCATCTCGGCACTCTTCTGATGGCCGCGCGAATGCTCGCGCGCGGTGAAGATCACCACCGGGATGCCGGCAGTCGCGGCGTCGCGCTTCAGGCGCGTGAGCGTCTCCCAGCCGTCGATGCCCGGCATCATGATGTCGAGCAGGATCAGGTCGGGGCTCTGGCCCTTGGCCTTGGCGATGCCGTCCTCGCCGTTGGTCGCGGACTCGACGCGGAAGCCCGCTGCCTCGAGCACCATCTGGGTGGAGACGATGATCAGCTTCTCGTCTTCGATGATCAGGACGGTTCGTTGCATACGAAACTCACTGCGACTGGGTAGCGGACGGCGCGGCGGGCACCAGCTGCCGGTGCACGGGCAGCGCGAAGGAGAAATCGGCACCTTGGCCCAGCTGGCTGGAGACCTCGATGCGACTTCCGTGCGCTTCGACGATGCCACGAGCGACGAACAGGCCGAGGCCGGCGCCGCCGTGGTGGCGAGTCAGCGGGTCCTCGACCTGGAAGAACTTCTCGAAGATGCGGCGGTGGTACCGCGGGTCGACGCCGATGCCGTCGTCCTTGACGCGGAACCGCAGCTCGTAGCCATGCCGCTCGATGGCGACCTCGACCGTGCCGCCGTCGCGCGCGAACTTGACGGCGTTCTCGACCAGGGCCTGGCAGGCTCGCCGCAGGTCGGAGCGGTCGGCGAACAGGCACTCCTCGGTCGGGTCCATGTGGAACGACAGCTGGATGCGCCGGTCGCGGGCCGGCTGCTCGAACGGCGCCAGCATGCCGGCGGCGAACTCCACCACCGGGATCACCTCGCGATCCTGGCCGTAGTCGGCCGACTCGAGATTGCCGAGGTTGATCAGCTTGTCGATCTGGTGCTCGAGACGCACCGACTGTTCACGGATCGAATCGCAGACGCGCGACTGCCGTTCGGACAACGTGCCGAGCGTGCCCTTCGTCAGCATCGTCGCGAACGTCTTGATGCCGGTCAGCGGCGTGCGCAACTCGTGCGCGACGATGGAGAGATACTGGTTCTTCAGCTGGTCGGTCTTGAACTCGGCGGTGACGTCGCGCAGCACGGTCAACACGCCTGCCGGCTGGCCACGGTAGTCGAGCACGCGGCTGGTCATGCACTTGATGTAGAGCAGGTCCTGCTCGCTGTGGTGCACCTCCACCGTCTGCACGACCTCCTTCTGCGTCGCCATGCGCTCATGGTCGGCGGCCAACGTCTGCAGCAGGTCGCGCCGCCCCTGCAACGTGGCCAACGGCTTGCCGATCGCGACGAACGACTTGGTGCCGAGCAGGTCCTCGGCGACCGGGTTCATCAGCGTGACGTTGCCGCCACGGTCGACGAACACGATGCCGTCCATGATGTTGGTGATGATGGTCATCATCCGCGACAGGTCGAGGAAGAAGGTCTCCTGGTTCTCCTGGAAGCGCTCGGCCTGTTGCGCACATCGCCGCCGCAGCTCCTCCGACTGAAACCGCAGCCGCCGCACCTCTTCGTGCAGCGGATCGGCATCGGCGCGCGACGATCCGAGTCGCGCCAGCAGGGCTGCAGCCTGGGCCACGGTGCCGTCGCCGGCGAGCACCCCGAAGGCACCGACGGCGAGCGCCCGCTCGTACAGCTGGGGCCCGGAGCGGGCACCCGCCAGCAGCAAGGGCACCCCGTGACGCCGCGCGGCGTCGGCGAGCCGTTCGACGGCGTCGTGGGCGTCGTCGACGCACAGGGCATCGGGTCGGTCCGCGTCGAGGGCATGGAGCGCCCTACCGGCGTCCGCCGTCACGGACACCGCGGCACCGAGCTCGGTCAGCCGATCGGGCAACCACGGCGCGCCCGCACCAGGGTCGACGATCAGGATGCTCGCGGTCGTGGCCATGCGGAGACGAACCGATCGGGAAGCGGAGTGCTGGGCACGCCCGCACCCGGTGAAGCCCTACGACGGCGAGGCGATCGCTACTGCGCGCCCTTGATGGCGGCCAGCGCGTCGTCTTCCTTGTCGTAGATCGCGAGGTGCTTCGAGATCCGCATGATCTCGAAGATCTTCACGATGAACGGCTTGATGTTGCTCAGGTAGAGCTTGCAGTTGCGCGACGACGTCACGTTGTTGGCGACGATGATCAGGCCGACCCCGCAGGAGTCGATGATCTTGACGTTGTCGAGGTTCAGGACGAAGTGCTGATAGCCGTCCTCGATCTTGCCGTTGATCGTCTCCTTCAACGACTCCTTCAGGGAGTCGGTGACGTAGAAGTTCAGACTGCGGTCATTGAACGAGATGATGACCGTCTTGTCGTCCTTGAGCGTCGTGACCGACAGGCCTTGGCTCTTCTTTCCCACGATTTCCATGACGTACCTCGTGTCGGAACCTGACGGGGTTCCGCGCTCCTGCTGCATCGACCATCGACCACGGCGAAGTTGAGGCGGCTGCCGGGAAACCGCGGCCGTGCCGACGGCAGCCGGCACAACACGCGGTGCCAACGGTCGGGCCGCCGGCCTGCGCACGGAGGCGACTACGAACCGATCGCGCCGTCGGCCGCGGCCTCGCCGCCCACCGGCTTCGGCCCGGCGTCGTCGCGGCCGTAGCGCAGGCCGACGTTCTTGCGGCCGATGTCGGCGAGCACCTGCGGCGCCTTCTTCAGCCCGAGCAGGTTCGCCTTGTTGGCGACGCTGGTGACGGTGCGGCCGAGCAGCCGCGCGACCTCGAGGTTCGGCCGATCCGGATAGCACGCGCGCAGGCGCTCGACCTCGGCCGCCGTCCAGCGCGGCATGCGCTGCGGCGCGACCTCGTCCGGCTCGGCCCGGGCGGCGAACCGCTTGTCCTTGGCCAGGCACAACCGTCGGGCAGCGGCGGCGATGTCGGCGGCGGACCGCGACAGACTCACCTCGAGGTCGGCGTCGAAGCGGGTGCCGTAGAGGTCCTTCAGCAGCAACTCCTCGACGCGGGTCCAGGCACCGGTGCGCAGGTTGGCGCGCAGCAGCTCGGCCCGGCGCCGCACGTCGGCGGGCTGCCGTCCGAGCGCCAGCGACAGCAGATGCAGGTCCAGCGCTCCGAACGACTCGCGCAGCATCTGCTCGTCGCTCGCGGTCCAGTCGCCGCGCCGCGCCGGCACGCGCAGCATCTCCGCGGCCTTGCGCTGCACGCTGGCGACCGATCGGCGCAGCAACGCCGCCATCGACTCGACCCCGCGTCGCGGCAGCAGCTGGCGCAGTCGCTCCAGCTCCGTCACCGACCAGTTGCCCCGCCGCAACCCGCGCGGCTCGTTCACCGGACCTCCTCGACTCCGGTGACGAGCTTCTGCGACCAGCGCGGCTGGATCTCCTCCTGCACCAGACGCCGCACCGCCCCGGTCGACGACATCGCCAACGCGCGCGCCGCCAGCCCCTCGCACTCGGCGAGGGTGAAGCTGCGCAGCATCAGCTTCACGCGCGGCAGGAACACCGGCGCCATCGACAGCTCGCGGTAGCCGAGCCCGACCAAGATCGGCGTGAACCAGTGGTCGCCGGCGATCTCGCCGCAGATCGACGCGCTCTTGCCGGCTGTGTTGGCGGCGACGGCGATCTGCTGCAGCACGCGCAGCACCCCCGGATGGAACGGGTCGTACATCTTCGCCACCCGCTGGTTGTCGCGGTCGATGGCCAGCAGGTACTGCACCAGATCGTTGGTGCCGACCGACACGAAATCGGCGATCGGGAGCACGTCCGGCAACACCGGCACCAGCACCGGCACCTCGACCATCACGCCGAGCTCGATCTCGGGATCGAACGGCACGCCGGTGGCCTTCAGGTCCGCCTTCAGCTGGTCGAGCACTTCGCGGCAACGCACGACCTCGCTGCGCGTCGTGACCATCGGCAACAGGATGCGCGCGTGGCCGAGCGCGCTGGCACGCAGGATCGCGCGCATCTGCGTGTAGAGGATGTCCGGCCAGTCGAGGCACAAGCGGATGCCGCGCCAGCCCAGCACCGGGTTGCGTTCCTCGGGCATGCGGAAGTAGCCGAGCGGCTTGTCGCCGCCGACGTCCAGCGTGCGGAACGTCACCGGCTTGCCCTTCGCCCCCTCCATCGCGCGGCGGTACATCACCACCTGCTCGTTCTCGCTCGGGAACTGCCGCCGCTCCATGAACGCGAACTCGGTGCGGAAGAGGCCGATGCCGGCGATCACGTCGACCTCGAGGCCGTCGAGGTCGCGCACGCCCTCGGCATTGGCGAACAAGCCGACGGCGACCCCGTCCGGGGTCACCGACGGCTGGAAGCGTACCTCGGCGATGCGGCGATCGACCGCGCGCTGCTCGCGCAGCCGCTGCTCGTAATCGGCCAGGTCCTCCGCCGACGGATCGAGGATCACGATGCCGGCGTCGCCGTCGACGATCGCCTGCGCGCCGGTGCTCGACTCCAGCATGATCTGGTCGATGCCGACCACGGCCGGGATGCCGAGTGAACGGGCGAGGATGGCGCCGTGCGAGTACTTGCCGCCGTGCGCGGTGACGATGCCGCGGATGTGCGCGCGGTCGAGCAGGCCGGCGTCGCTCGGCAGGAACTCGTCGGCGGCGAACAGGTAGTCGCTGCCGTTGGCGGTGTACTTCTGCCGCTCGGTGGCGACCAGCGCGCCGACCAGCTGGCGGCCGATGTCGCGCAGGTCGGCGGCACGTTCGCGCATCGCCGGGTTCTCCATCGCCGCGAACACGCCCTCGTAGCGGGCGATGACCCGCTGCAGCGCCACCTCGAGGTTGACGCGGTGCTGCTCGACCTCGTTGCCGACGTCGCGCTGGAACGTCTGGTCGTGCAGGATCGCCAGCTGCGCGTCGTAGATGCGCACGTCGTGCTTGCCGAGCGAGCCGGCCAGCTCGTGCTGCAGTTGCACGAGGTTGCGCGCGACGGTGTCGACGGCGCCCTGCAAGCGGGCCTTCTCGGCATCGACCGCGCCGTCCGCGACCTTCCAGGTCGGGATGTGGTCGAGCGTCGTGTGGAAGTGCACGATCGGTGCGATCGCGACTCCGCGCGCGGCGGCGATGCCTTTCAGCTTGCGAGCCATCGGTGGCACGAGGTTTTCGGGGACGGTGACGCAGTTTGCAACACGCGTGCTTCATCCACCTGCGGTCATCTGCCGATCTCCGATCGCGAGGCGCCAACACCATGAAGAGAACGCAGGATCAGAAGCGGACCGACTTGCCGAGCTTCCTCGATTCGTCGACCGAGGCCGCGGCGGAGGACACGGTCGCCACCGAAGGAACGGCTGCGCTCGATTCCGAGGATGCGACCCCGCTTCCTGCCGAGGAGGGCGACGCCGAGCCTGCCTCCGAACCCGGCGGGGGCCCTGAAGGGACGGTCGTCGCGGCCGCGACGCCGCCGGCATCGCCGAGCCGCATGGGCGCCGGACAGGCGCTGCGTCGTCGCAAGGCCAGCAGCCCAGGAGGTGGCATGTTCCTCGGTGCCGGCGTGCTGACCGCGGCGCTCGCGCTGCTGATGCCGCGCCTGCCGGTCGACGCGGTGGCCGCGCTGACCAACCAGGGATTCGGCCCCCAAGGCATGTTCGTCTGCGGCATGGTGCTCGCGGCCGCCGGTGCCAGCATGCGCCGCACCGCGCGCCTGCAGCAGAAGCTCGACGACGCCGAGGAGCGCCGCGCCGCCGAGGCCGCGAAGCTGCATCGGGGCCTGCACGGCCTGCTGTCGGCGCAGGCCACGACCAACGACCGCCCTGCCGCTGGGGAAGAGGATCTGCAGCACGTCATGCTCGCGCTGCAGCGGCAGGACGAGAAGCTGAACAACCTGACCAAGGCCTTCAAGATGTACGGCAAGCCCCTGATGGAGATCGCCAACCAGGGGACGGACCTCGCCGGCGCCCTGGCAACGGTGAAGAGCCAGGTCGAAGCCAATGGCGAGAGTTCGCGTTCCGCGCTGCTGCGCATGGAGACGCAGCTGAAGAGCCCGGCCGGCAAGCAGGATCTCGCCGACCTGCAGAACAACATGCTGAAGCTGGTGCAGAAGGTCGAAGCACTGGCTGGCCAGTCGCCGGCCGCTGCCCTGCAGCCGCTGCAGCAGCAGGTCGGCCGCCTCGAGGTCGGCATGGCCGCGATCGCGCAGCGGCTCGAGGACAGCGAGGTGCGCAAGAGCCTGCTGCGGCTCGAGGAGTCGGCGACGAAGTCGCGCGAGACGATGCAGGAGCTGCTGCGCGCCGACGGCGTCAAGAAGGCCGCCGGCGAGCTGCAGGACAAGCTCGACCGGGCGACGCGCGGGCTGCAGGACGGCATCGTGCAGCTGCGCGACGGCAACCTCGGCGGCCTCGAGAACGCGGTGCGCGACATCCAGCGCGAAGTCGCCGGCGTGGCGACGTCGGTGGC
>CANGSN010000084.1 GCA_947455805.1 Planctomycetota bacterium | reverse complement strand
GCTTCAACGGCCGAGCGCCGTAGACCGGGTCGTAGCCCTGGTTGCCGAGGAACGTCTTCGCGGCGTCGCTGACGTCGAGCTGGATGCGCCGCTCGGCGAGGCGCGCGCGCAGGCCGACCAGCAGCAGGTCGACGATGCGGCGGATCTCGGCGTTCTGCAGCGGCTTGAACAGCACGATGTCGTCGATGCGGTTCAGCAGTTCCGGCCGGAAGTGGCGCCGCAGTTCCGCCATCACCTGGTCGCGCGCCGACTCGCGCAGCTCGCCGTCCTTGCTGATGCCCTCGAGCAGGATCGGCGCGCCGATGTTCGACGTCAGGATGATCACGGTGTTCTTGAAGTCGACCGTGCGGCCCTGGCTGTCGGTGGCGCGGCCGTCGTCGAGGATCTGCAGCAGCACGTGGAAGACGTCGGGGTGCGCCTTCTCGATCTCGTCGAACAGCACCACCGCGTACGGCTTGCGCCGCACGGCCTCGGTCAGCTGGCCGCCCTCTTCGTGGCCGACGTAGCCCGGCGGCGCGCCGATCAGGCGCGACACCGAGTGCTTCTCCATGTACTCCGACATGTCGATGCGCACGAGGTTGTCCTCGCTGTCGAACAGGGCCGCGGCAAGCGTCTTCGCCAGCTCGGTCTTGCCGACGCCGGTCGGGCCGAGGAACAGGAAGCTGCCGATCGGGCGCTTCGGATCCTTGATGCCCGAACGCGCGCGGATCACCGCGTCGGCGACGACCTGCACCGCTTCGTCCTGGCCGACGACGCGCTCGTGCAGGATCTGGTCGAGCTTCAGCAGCTTCTCGCGCTCGCCTTCGACCAGCCGCGTCACCGGGATGCCGGTCCAGCGCGCGACGATGCCCGCGATCTCCTCGGCGGTGACCTCTTCGCGCAGCAGGCGATTGCCGCCGCCCGCGTTGCCGGCGAGCCGGGCCTCCTCCGCCGCGAGCTCCTTCTCGGCAGCCGGGATGGCGCCGTACTTCAGCTCCGCCGCCTTGTTCATGTCGTAGCGACGTTCGGCGGCCTCCTGCTCGCGGCGCAGGCCCTCGAGCTTCTCGCGCAGCGTGCGCAGGCTGCCGATCGACTTCTTCTCGGCTTCGTACTGCGCGCGCATCGTGTCCGCTTGGCCGCGCAGCTCGGCGATGTCCTTCTTCAGCTGCTGCAGCCGCGCCTTGCTGGCGGCGTCCTTCTCCTTGGCCAGCGCCGCCTCCTCGATCTCGAGCTGCATGACGCGGCGGCTGACCGTGTCGAGTTCGGTCGGCAGCGAGTCGATCTCGGTGCGGATCATCGCGCACGCCTCGTCGACGAGGTCGATCGCCTTGTCGGGCAGGAAGCGGTCGGAGATGTAACGGTGCGACAAGGTCGCCGCGTTGACCAGCGCCTGGTCCTGGATGCGCACGCCGTGGTGCACTTCGAAGCGCTCCTTCAGGCCGCGCAGGATCGAGATCGTGTCCTCGACCGAAGGCTGCTCGACCAGCACCGGCTGGAAGCGACGCTCGAGCGCGGGGTCCTTCTCGATGTACTTGCGGTACTCGTCGAGCGTGGTGGCGCCGATGCAGTGCAGTTCGCCGCGCGCCAGCATCGGCTTCAGCATGTTGCCGGCGTCCATCGCGCCTTCGGCCTTGCCGGCGCCGACGATCGTGTGCAGTTCGTCGATGAACAGCAGGACGCGGCCCTCGCTGTTCTTGATCTCGGTCAGCACGGCCTTCAGGCGCTCCTCGAACTCGCCGCGGTACTTGGCGCCGGCGACGAGGCTGCCCATGTCGAGCGCGAACACCGTCTTGTCGCGCAGGCCCTCGGGCACGTCGCCGCGCACGATGCGCTGCGCCAGGCCTTCGGCGATCGCCGTCTTGCCGACGCCGGGCTCGCCGATCAGCACCGGGTTGTTCTTGGTCTTGCGCGACAGGATGCGGATCACGCGCCGGATCTCGTCGTCGCGGCCGATGACCGGGTCGAGCTTGCCGTCGCGGCTCATCTGCACGAGGTCGCGGCCGTACTTGCCGAGCGCCTCGTAGGTGGCCTCCGGGTTGGCGCTCTGCACGCGCTGGTTGCCGCGCACCTCCTTCAGCGCGTTGAGGAACTTCGCTTCCTCGATGCCGAGCTTCTTGAACACGTCGCGCAGGCCGTTCTTCGCGTTCTGCAGCAACGCCAGGAACAGGTGCTCCACCGACACGTAGTCGTCGCGCATCTTCTGCGCCTGCTGCTCGGCGGCGGTCAGCACCTGCGCGAGCTCCTGCGTCAGGAAGATCTTGTCGGCGCTGAAGCCGGGGCCGGAGACCTTCGGCAGCTTCTGCAGTTCGTGCTCGACCGCGGCGGTCAGGACGTCGGGCAGCACCTCCATGCGCTGCAGCAGGCGGCGCACGAGGCTGTCGGTCGGCTCGACCAGGCCGAGCAACAGGTGCTTCGGATCGACCTGTTGGTGCCCGAAGGCCACGGCCTTGTTCTGGGCGAGCTGCAGTGACTCTTGCGACTTCTGCGTGAACTTCTGGACGTCCATCGTGCGGTGCCTCCTGCTTGGGGAGCCGGCACGATTGCAGCATCCATGCCACATCGACCACGGATCGCTAAGCACCGACCAGATGGCATCTTCCAGCGGTTCTCTGCCAGAAGGCGCAACTCGCCGAACTGCCAAGTTGGCGCCGAAGTCCGACGCAGCGCCAATTCGGCAGGACGGCTACACGCGGATGTCGCCGGCCAGGCCGCCGAGTTCGACCCCCAGAAGCCGCGGCGCGATCTCGTCGCGGACGAAGGCGTCGACCTGCTGGGCACTGCGGCCGACGAACCGCGCCGGGTCGAGCAGGCTCGGCAGCGCCGCCTGGATGGCCGCGAACGCCGGGTCCGCCGCGATCAGCTCCATCAGCGGATTGGCCCGGCCCTCGGCCTTCACCGCATGCGCCGCCGTCCGGCTGTGCACGCGCACCCGCTCGTGCAGATCCTGGCGGTCGCCGCCGGCGGCGACGCCGGCCATCAGGATCTCCTCGGTGGCGAGGAACGGCAGCTGCTCGCGCAGCTTGCGCTGGATGACCTTCGGGTAGACGACGAGGCCCTTGGCGACGTTCTCGATCAGCATCAGGATGCCGTCGATGGCGAGGAACGACTCCGGCAGCGCGATGCGACGCACGGCGCTGTCGTCGAGGGTGCGCTCGAGCCACTGCGTCGCCGCCGTGTGCGCGCTGGTCGTCGCCGTCTCGATGACGTAGCGGGCCAACGAACAGACGCGCTCGCAGCGCATCGGGTTCTTCTTGTAGGCCATCGCCGAGCTGCCGATCTGCTTCGACTCGCTCGGCTCCTCGATCTCGCCTTCGTGCGACAACAGCCGCACGTCGGTGGCGAACTTGCTCGCCGACTGCGCGATCGCCGACAGCGCCTGGTGGATCGTCCAGTCGAGCTTGCGTGTGTAGGTCTGGCCGCTGACCGCGATCGACCGCTCGAACCCCATCGCCCTGGTGACGCGGCGGTCCAGCTCCTCGACGACGGCGTGGTCACCGTTCGCCAGGGTCAGGAACGTCGCCTGCGTGCCGGTCGTTCCCTTCACCCCGCGGAACGGCAGCCAGCCGGCGACGCGGCGCACCTCGTCGAGGTCGAGCGCGAAGTCCTGCGCCCACAGCGTGGCGCGCTTGCCGACGGTGACCGGCTGCGCGACCTGGAAGTGCGTGTAGCCAAGGCACGGCTCGGCGCGCCAGGTGCGGGCGAACTCGCCGAGCGCGTGCAGGACCGCCGCGAGGCGCCGCTCGAGCAGGCGCAGGGCCCGGCGGTACTGCAGCAGGTCGCCGTTGTCGGTGACGAAGCAGCTGGTGGCGCCGAGGTGGATGATGGGCCGCGCCTTCGGACACAGGTCGCCCCAGTGGTGCACGTGCGCCATCACGTCGTGGCGCAGTTCCTTCTCGTACTTGGCGACGCGGTCCCAGTCGAACTCGGTCCGGTGCTGCTCGAGCTCGGCGATCTGCTCGCGGGTCACCGGGAAACCCAGCTCGTGTTCCGCACGGGCGAGCGCGATCCAAAGGTCCCGCCAGGCGGTGTGGCGCGCCCGCGGCGAGAACAGCTGCGCCATCTCGGGGCTCGCGTAACGCTCGATGAGTGGGTGATCGAACCGGTCGCCGCGTTCCATGACGCCTCTCTAACCGCGCCGCGATCCGATCGCCACGTCACCGGAAACGGCTGCGGGCCCGGCGGCGTCGATCGCCACCCGGGCCCGCACGCGGCGCCCTCCATCACCGATCAGCGGGAGACCCAGACCTGGCGGCAGCGGGTCTCGTAGCGAGCCGGCACCCAGATCCGATGGCAACCACCGGGATGCACGATGCCCCAGTGACGGTGGCCGCAGCGATCGACGATCCAACCGTAGGTCGGCGGAACGTGCTCGTCGCGCCAGTAGCCGGGGACCAGGACCTGCTCGTGGACAGTCTCCCAGTGACCCCGCGGACGACGGTGATCACCGCAGTGATCGCGGTTGCCGCCGAAGCGCCAACCACCCGCGTCCACCACCACCACGCCGCGCGGGCTGCGGCCGAACTGGCCCTCGAAGGAGATGCGCTGGGCCGGGACCGAAACCGCGAGCCCGAGCAGGGCCGCGACGCAGAGAAGGGGAAGGTTCTTCATGGCACCCGAAACAGCGCGCGGGCGGCATGAACAGTTGCACCCCTAGAACGATATTAGTCCTTGAAGCACAGTGACTTGTAGAAAGTCCACGCCGCCAGGCCACTGTCCTGGCAGCGCTTCACACGGGCACGAAGGTCGCCAAGGATACGGCGAGAACAGCGCACCATACGGCCCACGGAATCATGGAGCGGGCGCGCTGGTGCTGCTGGTGCAGCCAGCAGAGGCAGAGGATGGCCAACCAGGCCCCCACCGCGTCGCTGCCCAGGTCCGTGACCGAGCAGGTCCGCCCAGGCACCGTCGCCTGGTGCAGTTCGTCGACCACCCCGTAGGCGACGGACAACCCCCAGGCGGTGGCGCCGAGGTAGGGCGGCGGCACGCGGCGCACGAGCAGGGTCCACCACGCCGTCGCCAGCGCACCGTAGGCCAGGATGTGGGCCCCGTTGTGCAAGAACGACTTCACCACGGATGCCTCGCCCCCGGTCGGCTGCCGCGACGACGACCACCAGAGGACCAGCATCAGCGCCGGCGGCAAGCAGGAGCGCAGTGCGACCGGCAGCCGGATCCACCACGCCACGGCGGCCGCGAGCCAGCGGAGCGGGGCGGCGCGCGAAGGGTCGCTCACTGCAAGGAGATCCGGCCGGCGAGGCACAGCCCACCGTCCGGGGCGACTCCGGCGCGCACGTCCTGAAGGTAGACCGACAGCAGGAACAGTCCCCGGCCGCGCTCGTTCTCGAGCGAAGGCATGCCGTTGGCTGCGGCCAGCAGCGCCTTGCCTAGGTCGATGACGGCTTCCGCCGGCATCTCCTGATCGAAGAACTCGATCAGCAGACCGTCTGGGCACGTGGCGATCCGGACCGCGAGATCGAGGCCCTGTCGACGGTAGCCGGAACCATGCTCGATGGCATTGTTGACCAGCTCGTCGACGACCAACGCCAATTGGTCGCCGACACGCGCTTCGGCCCCGAGGCCGACGGCGACCTTCCGCACGTCCGCCCGCAGCTTGCGAAGCACCGCGGCGCTCGGCGCGAACGACAGTCTCTTCTCCATCAGGACACGCCCTCTACCAACAGCGAGAGATCGACCGCGGGAGCGGAATGGGTGATGGCCCCGACCGAGATGCGGTCGACTCCACACTCGGCGAACTCCCGCACGGTCTGCAGGGTCACGCCGCCAGAAGCCTCGGTGAGCACGTCGGTGCGGCCCAGCTGCGCGGCCATGTCGCGCACCGCTTGCACCGCCGAACGCAGGTCCGGACCGGGCCGGAAGTTGTCGAGCAGCACGACCGCGGCGCCACCGCGCACGGCGGCAACGGCCTCGGCCACGGAGCGCGCTTCGGCCACGACGGGCCGCGCCTGCCCCTGCACGCACCGACGGACGACTTCTTCGTACGGCACCGGGGCGGCGAAACCGAAGTGGTTCTCCTTCAGCAGGACCTGGTCGAACAGGCCGATCCGGTGGTTGGTGCCACCGCCGGCGGCGACCGCGGCCTTCTCCAGCAGCCGCAGGCCAGGGGTCGTCTTCCGCGTGTCGAGGATGCGGGCGCGCGTGCCGGCAACCGCATCGACGAAGGCGCGCGTCACGGTCGCGACACCCGACAGCCTCTGGATGAAGTTGAGCGCGGTGCGTTCGGCAGCCAGCAGCGCGCGCATGTCGCCCGCGACCTCGAACACGAGGTCTCCGCGTTCGAAGCGATCCCCGTCACCCCGAACACGCTGGCATGCGGCCTTCGGGTCCAGCAGCTGGAACGCCACCACTGCCGCCGCCGAACCAGCCAAGACGCCGCGGGACTTCGCCCAGAGCCGCGCCCACCCGCGCTTGCCAGCCGGAACCGACAATCGCGTCGTCACGTCGGCATCCAGCGACAGATCCTCCCGCCCGAGATCCTCTGCCAGCGCTCGCTGCACGCAGGTTCGCAAGCTCGGATCCTGGAGTTCCATCGGGTCGCGGAGCCTACACCAAGCTGCGCAGGCACGCATCCAGCTAGTGCCCCGCGGTCCCGGTGGACGCCCGCGGTGGAATGTCGAGGAAGCGCCCGATGGCACGGATCGTCTCCAAGCCGATGCCATCGACCCGAACCAGGTCCTCGAGGGCACGGAAGGGTCCGCGGCGGATGCGCTCCAGCACGATGCCCTCGGCCCGCGTTCGGCCCACCCCCGGCAGGAGCTGCAGCTCCTCGACGCTCGCTTCGTTCGGATCCAGACGCAACGGCTCGAAGACCAGTTCGCAGCCGGGCTGACGCGCCGACACCTGCCACAGCAACCGAACCGCCAGGACCAGCACCAAACCAGCCCAGGCCCGCAGCAACCACCGGCCTCGGCTCACCAGCGCAGGATCTGCTGGGCCATGCGCTCCTCCACGCCCGGGCCGATCGCGCCCTGCATGGTGCGAACCTGCTGGGAGATCTCGCGGAACACCACCTGCAACGCCTTGGTCGTCTCGCATTCTGGGAGGCTGCGAAGCAGAGGGGGTTGGCCGAGGCGACGATGGGTCACCGCAGGATCCTCTGGAACCTCGCCCAGGTAGTGGATCGAGCACCCGACAAAACGACGCGCAACCTCGGCAAGACGCGAGAACGTCGCCTGTCCGAGCCCCGGTTGGGTGACGCGGTTGACGACCAGTTGGATGCTGGGGTGCCGGCCCTGGCGCGCGAGGCACTTGATCAACGCATAGGCGTCGGTCAGCGCGGCGATCTCCGGATTGGTCACCAACACCACCTCCTGCGCCGCCAACACGGTGATCAAGGACTGCGGCGACAGCCCCGCCGCGCAGTCGAGCAGCACGACGTCGTGCTGGCTCGCCACCCAGCGCAGGGCGCGGCCGAGGGCCTGCATGTGGCGCGCATCGAGGTCTGCGAGGCTGGCGATCCCCGAACCGCCGGCCAGAAGGTTCGGGCCGAACGGTGTGCGCTGCAACACCTGCTGGACCGGCACCCGGTCGTCCAGCAGATGCTGCATCGAATAGCGCGGGTTGCCCCCGAACAGCAGGTGGGCGTTGCCGAGCCCGAAGTCGCAATCGACCACGGCGACGCGCAGGCCCTCGTTGTGCAGGGCCAGCGCCGCATTGGTGACCAGGAACGACTTGCCGGTCCCGCCTTTGCCGCTGGCGAAGGCGATGACCGCCGCCTCCCCTACGCGCGGCGCGGGGGTCGCCCGACGAAACCACCGTCGCAGGAAACCCCTGCTCGCCCGATCTGGGTTCAGGTCTGGTTCCAAGTCCACCTCGGGAACCGACCGCGCCCTTGCGCCGATCGATTCGCTCTAGTCCGTCGACCGCCGGGTCGGCGGCCAGGGACCTTCTTGGGCCGCGACGATCTTGACGACGTCGTCTGCCGCAGCCGCACCATCGGCATCGCCGCCGGCCGCCAAGGCCGGACCACCGAGTGCGGAATACTCTTCGGACGACAGCTTGGCCGCGGCGACAGCCGCCCGCAGACCTTCGCCGCCGCCCCTGTGGACCATCCGGTTCGTCGGGGCCGAGCGAGTAGCCTCCGGCGACGCACAGACGGTGTTGTTCGGTTCCTCGCGATGCAGACCAGCGACGCGCGCGTAGCGCCGCAACAGCTGGTCGACGAAGTGGCGCACGTCGTTGGCGACCTGCAGCGGCGTCGCGACGCCATCGCCAACCCTGGCCTGGAGCCCGGCGGACGCATAGCAGACCTCGCCGAGCAGGGCGCTGCGCCAGAGGATCCGCCGCGAGTAGCGGTCACCGACGAGGCGCACGGCCGGATCGATGCGCGCACACAGATCGCGGCAGCTCGACCACAGCCCCGCGAGCTCGCCGGGCAGGTCGAGATCCAGGACCGGTTCGGGCTCCTTCGTCACAGCTGCGGCGGCCCCGACCACCAGATGGCGCACGGCGAAGCGTTCGCTCCCGGCGACGCGGAACGGCTCCAGCCGGCAGACCTGCAGGCCCGCCACCGGCAAGCGCCGCAGCGCTTCGATCGCGGCGTGGGAGGCATCGGTGCCGATCGCCAACACGCGGCCGCGTGCGCCGACGGCCAGCTGCGCCTCCGGAACCGCTTCGACCAACGCGTCACCGACACGCTGCAGGAAGTCCGCCGCGGCCAGCACGCGCGGCACCAACAGCGCATCGCCGTCGAGAGCGAGAATCACCAGCACAGGCCCACCCGCGGCGTCGCGGGCGAGTCCTTCGACGGCACCCAGCTGACCGCCGGAGCAATCGAACGCTTCCATCGCCAACGTCAGTCCGCGCTCGATCTGGTCGAGGCGCACCGACACGAGCGACCACAGCCCTTCCCGAGCCTGAGGCAGAACGGGACCGCGAATCATCAGAATCCCTCCCCGAGCCAAGACGGCGAACAGTGAAGCGATGGATCCCCCGACCGCTGCGGCGAGCCGCAGTGGCGCATGTTCGACGATGACGGGTTCGGTCCCGCCATGGCCACCCTGAGGGGTTGGTACAAGGGGTAGGAGCCTCGCTGACCGGTGAGCAGCATTACAGGTGGGACCCACCGAAAATGCAAGCCCTGATGCGTCGGCGCGCATTCCGATCGGGGCCATGCGGCCGATGCGGGCTCAATCAGGCAGGCCGCCGTCGGCCAACCACTGCGCCATGGGCGAGCGACGCTGCTCGAGTCGCGTCCAGGCCACCGCGACCGCGTCGGTGGCGTCGAGCGGCAGGTCGCCGGCCAGCGCCCCGCGTCCGTGCTGCACCAGCTGACGCACCATCGCCGCCACCGACTCCTTGCCGGCGGCCCCGTTCCCCGTGATGCAGCGCTTCACGCGCGCGGGCGGGAACTGGAACACGGCGGCACCGCCGCGCGCCGCCTCGGCGAGCACGACGCCGCGCGCCTCGCCGATGCGCAGCGCCGCTTGCGCACTCTTGCCGTAGAACGCTTCCTCGATGGCGAGTTCGTTCGGCGCGAACTGCTGCAGCAGGCCGCGGAACT